>DATCFN010000378.1:0-2926 GCA_036509475.1 Rhizomicrobium sp.
TGTGGATGAGCAACAGGGTTTTCGCGGCGGTCAGCCGCAAATCGAACAGATCGTAATGTGGCGAACAAGGTTCACGCCATTTCCCCATTGAGCCGCGCAAGAACTTTCACGCGTCCCACAAGCGGTAGCAGCTTTTTCATCTCCGGTCCACTTTCGCGGGCGGTGAGCGCTAGGCGCAGGGGATGGAAAAGTTCGCGGCCCTTCTTACCGGTGGCGGCGGTGATGGATTTGGTCCAGGAGCTCCAGGTGGTTTCGTCCCACGGTTCGGGCGGCAGAAGCTCGGCGGCCTTTGCGGTGAACGCGGCATCCTCGATCACCGGCGTGACCGTCCCGGTGACGAGCGCGGCCAGATCGGCGGCGTCAGACAATTTGGTGAGGTTGGATTTCACCGCATCCCACAGTGCGGCGCTATCGACGCCAAGCTGTGCGAGGCGATCCGCGACGGCCTCATACGGCATCGTGTGCAGCAGCTTCGCGTTCAAGCCGTCGAGTTCGGCGGGATCGAAATGCGCGGGGGCGCGGCCGATCTTGTCGAAGGAAAATTCCTCCGCCAGCACGTCCAAGGACGGGCGTAACTCGATGGCATCGGACGTGCCGGTCTTGGCAAGATAAGAGGCAAGCGCCAACGGCTCGATCCCCATCTCGCGGATTTCGCGCAGTGAAAGCGAGCCGATGCGTTTGGACAGCGCCACGCCGCCGACGCCGACCAGCAGCGGGAAATGCGCAAAGTGCGGCACCTTTGCGCCCAGCGCCTCAAAGATTTCGATCTGCGCGGCGGTGTTGGTGACGTGATCCTCGCCGCGAATGACGTGCGTGATCTTGTAATCGACATCGTCCACCACCGAGGGCAGCGTGTAGAGGAAACGCCCGTCCTCGCGGATCAGCACCGGATCGGACAGATGCGCCGTGTCGATCTCGACATCGCCGCGCACGCTGTCGTGCCATTTCACTTTGGTCTGCGAGAGCTTGAACCGCCAATGCGGCTTGCGGCCTTCACCTTCCAGTTTCGCGCGGTCTTCGGCGGAGAGTTTCAGCGCGGCGCGGTCATAGACCGGCGGCTTGTGCATCGCGATCTGCCGCTTGCGGCGGCGGTCCAGTTCGTCGGCGGATTCATAGGCCGGATAAAGATGCCCCCTCGCTTTCAACGCCTCCGCCGCGCGGGCGTGGGCGTCGGCGCGTTCGACCTGCCGCGCGAAGATGTCGTGGCGCATGCCCAGCCAGGCGAGATCTTCGAGGATGGCCGCTTCATATTCCGGCTTGCTGCGCTCGGTATCGGTGTCGTCAATGCGCAGGAAAAACTTTCCCTTCGCATGCCGCACGAACAGATAATTCAACATAGCCGTCCGCGCATTGCCGACATGCAGCAACCCGGTGGGCGACGGCGCGAAACGAACGATGGTCATAATAAATTGTCATCCCCGGCGAGCGAAGCGTAGCGCAGCGAGGGAAGGGGACCCAGGCGGCTGGGAAAGAACAATCTGTCGGGTTCAATCATCTTCATCACGTAGAAGCGTATCCAGAACGCGAGGTTTGATGTGTTTTCTAATCTTCTTTTCGATCTTGCGGCTATATTTGCGGTCGTTTGGCTCAATTCCCTTTTGCGCTTTTCGACCGTACTCCTGAACAAAGAGGTGCATTTCACCCGCGAGCAGTTCCTTTTTCTCTGCAACATTGAGTTTTTTCTTCGGTTTCGACGTGCTTGGCTCTTTCATCGCTCGCCCCCGCCACCTGGGTCCCCTTCCCTCGTCGCGCGAAAAGCGCGCCTCGCCAGGGATGACAAGTTGAGGTTAGACATCCCGCGCATCCCGAAACGCATTGGTAATCGGATACCTGCGATCCCGCCCGAAATTCTTCGAGGTGATCTTCACGCCCGGCGGGGCCTGGCGGCGTTTGTATTCGCTGATGTAGAGAAGCTGTTCGATGCGTTTGACCGTCGCGGGGTGATAGCCTTTGGCGCAGGTGGCTTCGAAGGTCATTTCGTTTTCGACGAGGCATTCGAGGATGCCGTCGAGAATATCGTAAGGCGGCAGCGAGTCCTGATCCTTCTGGTTCTCGCGCAATTCGGCGCTCGGCGGCTTGGTGATGATGCGTTCGGGAATGACGCGACCCTGCGGCCCCAGCGCGCCGCGCGGCACGTTCGTGTTGCGCCAATGCGAAAGCCGAAACACTTCGGTTTTGTAAACATCCTTCAGCACGTTGTAGCCGCCGCACATGTCGCCATAGAGCGTGGCGTAACCGACGCTCATCTCGCTCTTGTTGCCGGTGGTAAGCACCATCGGCCCGAACTTGTTGGAGATCGCCATCAGGATCACGCCGCGCGTGCGCGACTGGATGTTCTCTTCTGTCGTATCGGCGCGTTTGCCGGCGAAGCTGTCTTTGAGCGTCGCCGTGAACGCGTCGACCGCGCCTTCGATCGGCACGGTTTCATAAATCACGCCAAGCAGCCGCGCGCATTCTTCAGCATCGTCGAGCGAATCCTGCGCCGTATATTTCGACGGCAACATCACACAGCGCACGCGCTCCTTGCCCAGCGCATCGACCGCGACCGCCGCGCTGATCGCGCTGTCGATACCGCCGGACAATCCCAGCACCACGCCGGGGAAACGGTTCTTGTTCACATAATCGCGCAGGCCCAGCACCATCACACTGTAAACCGAGGTGAGATGGTCTTCTTCCTGTTCGACATCACCCTTCGCGCAGACCCAACCCTTGTCGGTACGCGACCAATCCGTGATGACGAGTTTTTCCTGCCACGCGGGCAATGCCACGGCGAGCGACGCGTCGGCGTTCACCACCAGCGACGCGCCATCGAACACCAGCTCGTCCTGCCCGCCGACCTGGTTGAGATAGATTAGCGGTAGCCCACTTTCCTTCACGCGCGCGACAACCAGATTGAGCCGCACATCTTCCTTGCCGGCCTCGAACG
>DATCFN010000379.1:0-3319 GCA_036509475.1 Rhizomicrobium sp.
CCGATGGTGAATGAATAGTAGAGAAACTCCCAGACACCGGGCTCTTTCGTGTCGGGAAAATCCAGTCCACGGACGCTCTGCGGCCTGCTTTCCTTTCGCGCATAATAGAGATCGGCATAGTGGAACGCCGCGATCGTATGCAGCGTGCCCCAGCCGAGCGGAATACCGGCCAATGCCAGCGCCAGAAAGATCGGCTGCTGGTCGTGCTTTTGATGCAGCACCATCACGATGGCGAGACACGACACGCCGATGGTGGCCAGCGCGATCAGGATGATGAGGAATATGCCTTCATCGTCTTCTGCCGCGCGGCTGCGCAGGCCGTCCGGCGTTACACGCAAGTCGATTGCCAAGGTCAGGAGCAAATAGGCGGCAAAGAACGTATCGCCCGCCGCCGCCATGCGCGGCGCCTGCCCAAAGCCGGACACGAGAAACCATGCGCCAATGCCCAGCGCGAGGCTGAGATAGAAGCGGCCGTGCCGCCGCGCGTGATGTGCAAGGGGACCCACAGATTTTATGTCTTCCGCGTTTTGGCGGCGGCTTTCGCCTTTGCGCGGTCTTCGGCAAGACGCTTGGCCATGGGGACCGGGCGGCCTTTGTTGTCACGTTCCAGGCCCTTGGAGGGCCTTGCCGCAAGCATGCCGCTCTTATGGGCTTTCGTGGGTTTCGCCGTTTTGGTTTTCTTCGCCTTCATGCCGCCTCCCTGCGCTCCGGTAACAACCGGACGCAGCGCATCTTGTTCCGTTCACGCCCTGAGCTGTTCGCGCGGCGCCCAGCAAGCATGTGTGCCGCTGCAAAGCTTGTGCGGCAGCGCGATGCGCACGACCGGCCCGTCTTCCATATGTTGTGCATCGATCAGGATACATTCCGACGTACCGGTGTTCTCGTCGGTGACGAAGCTGACCAGATAGCCGTCATCCTCGTCGCGTGCGCCGATGCGCGGCGCAAACGGCGCTTCGCTGGCGTAGCGACCGTGGGGCAGAACGTAGTCACCGGTCTTGCCGGTCTTCAGATCGCTCTTGCGGAAACCGTTGAACAGAAACCAACCCGGCGGCGACAGCGTGGAATAGGCATAGCGATAAGGCCGGCCGGTGTGCCGTCCGTTGATCATGCCGAATTCCATGACGCGCTCGTCGATGCGTTCCTCGCGCGTCTTGCCGGTCTTCATGTCGAAGCGCCAGCGATGCAGTTTCGAGCCGAAACTGTGCATGTCGAGATAGCCCATCATGTGCTCGTACCCAGGCGGGGCTCCCGCGAACGGGCCGGGTGTCGGCTCTTCCTGGAAATAACCGTCGAGCACGACCTCGTCGCCGTCCTCATAAGCATTCACCCAGTGCAGCACATAAGTCGGCGCGGCCTCGAACCAGCGCACATCTTCTGTCTTGCTGTGACGCGGCACGATAGCGAAGCGCGACGGCAATCCGTCATGCTTGCGCACCGCGTGAACATTGCGTTTGAGAAGATCCGCGTCCCAAAACACTGGCAGGTCGTTGAGGATGGAATAATGCTCGGTGATCGCCATGTCATGCGGCAGGCGCGGACCGGCCAGCGGAATTGGAATGTAATTCGTCAGCCGGTTATCGCGATCCACCACGCCGTAATGCAGATAGGGCGCGTGCTTGGAATAGTTGAAGAACATCAACTCACCGGTGTGCTCATCCACTTTGGGATGCGCCGAGATTCCGTCGATCGGCACCCAGCCTTCGGGACCGCGCTGATCCAGCGTATCGGGGTCGAGGCGATAGCCTTCCCCGCATTGATAGAAGGTCGATAGCGCCTCGCCCGCATGCACCACGATGTCGGTGCTGGCGCTGTCCTTCAGCGAACCATGCGCGCCGAAGCCGGGGCGTTTTGACAATTCCGGCCGGTCGGCCAATCCGCCCCACAGCGATCCGCCGGCTTCCTGCTCGGCGGCGAAACAGCGTGTGCGCAGAAAACGGTTGCGGTAACTCGCGTTGCCATCGCGAAAGCTGATCTGATGCACCATCGCGTCGCCGTCGAAAGGATGGAAGCGCCCCAGCGGCTGGTGGATCTGGTTTTCCGTATTGCGCAGATAGATGCCGTCAATGTCGTGCGGGATTCTGCCTTCGATGACATCGAGGTCGTTGGCGTTCACCTCCTGAAACAGCGGCGTCCATGCGCCGTTCAGATAGGGATGATTGCTCGGCCGCAGCGAGGTTTTGATCGAAGGCAGGATTTCCAGTTTCATCGACACACCGCAGCTGGGCTGATCGACGAAACTATAGCACACGCATCCGTCATGGCCCGCATTCCAGCGGGCCATGAAAGGAGGGTGGACTTTACTTGCCTTTCAGCACTGCGGTCGCCTGGTCGAGGCGGTCGCTATAGGCGTTCAACACGCCGGCCGTCAGCACGATATAACGGTTCGCGTCTTCCCAGCGTTCTTCCTCAATCGCCTCGCGAATACCCGGCAAGGTCTTGGCGCCATAGCCGGTGAAACGGCCGGGCGCGTAGATCAGGTTCTTGAACCACGGACGTCCCGGCAGCCCGACATCGGGAGCCAAGGTCTGGTCGATGGTCTGCATCAGCGCCATCAGATGCGTGCGCTGATCGGCCGACAAACCGGCGGAGTCTTTCGCGAAGGCATCGTCATACGCCGCCGCGCTTTTCTTCAGACGGTCGGCCGCATCGTCCATCGGCTTGAAGTCGAACTTCGGCACCACCAGCAACGCCGTCGGCGCGCCGCTCGTCTTCGTCGGATCGTCGGTGAGCGCGAACGCATTGGCCTCGAGCAGCTTGGCCTGTGTCACCTGCGACTCGCGCTTCTCATCCGCCAGCTTCTTTATCTCGGTGAGATAGTTGGAGACGGTGTCCGAGAAATCGCCAGCCTGTTGCAGCGGCAGATCGGAATCCGCGAGCTGCATCACCATATGCCCCACCGTCTTGGCGAGCAGCGCGTCATAGACAAAGCCGGGATCGACGAAGCGGGTGTGATGCTCATAGGTGTCGTAGCGCGAGTGATAAACACCGCCGCCGCCCGCCTCGCCGCCGAAGCCAAAGTCGAGCGCCGGCAGGCCCAGATGTTCCAGGAACGCCGAATAATCGGAACCCGAGCCGAGGGCTTCGATGGGGATATCCTTGGCGGGATCGGCCGCGATCTTTGCGTCCGTCTTCGCCGGCTCCTTGGCCGAGGACGACAGCGCGTCGACGCGCAGCTTATCGCGGCGGCGTTCGCCGATGGAGATGTTCTTCTCCGGATCGGTCACGCCATTCGCCGTCTGCGTCACCAGATGTTCGAAATCGTGGTTGCCGCCGGCGTTAAAGAAGCCGCGTCCGTTGCCGTCCGTGTTGATGTAGAGAA
>DATCFN010000380.1:0-4382 GCA_036509475.1 Rhizomicrobium sp.
CGGGCGTTGCACTCACCGTCACCGGCACGCTCACCGTCTGGTCTTCGGGAATGCAAACTTCCTTGCAGACGAGCCAGTCGGCATCCGCTTTCAACGTCACGACATCGCCGGGCTTCGCATCGGCGGGCGCGGTGATCGTGGTCAGCAGCCAGACTTTGCCTTCATAGCCGTACTGCATCAGCGGGCCGACCGGCAGGCGGCCCGGATATGGCCACGCGATCGGCCCCGCTTTCCATCCGGGCGGCAGCGACCATTTGATCTCGGTGGGAAGTCCCGCCTCGCCGGGATTGCTCCAATAGGTGTGCCAGCCGGGGAGGATGTTTTCCTCCAGCGCGACGGTCACACTTTTGCCCGGCGCGATCTCGCCGCTTTCGGCGATCAGCGACGCCTGGACTTTCGGTCCAGCGTTGATCTGTGCCCATGCGGGCGTCGCCGCAGCGGCAAGCAAGACAAGAAGGAAAAGGATGCGTTTCATGGCATGCCGCTATACAGGGACCGCGCCCTGCTCGCCAGCGGCAGAGTGCCCCTCGCGCGGATGTGACGGCCCGCGCTAGGCTGCGGCCGGAAAATCAGATCACCCAACGGGAATACCAACATGAACCGATCGAACAAACAGTGGATTTTGAAGCGCCGCCCCATCGGTGAAATCAAAGCAGGCGATCTGGATCTGGTGGAGCATCCCGTCCCGGCGCCCGGCCCCGGACAGTTTCTCGCGCGTACCGTGTATCTGTCGCTCGACCCCACAAATCGCATCTGGATGAGCGACATGGACCAGTACATGCCGCCGGTGCAGATCGGCGATGTGATGCGCGGCGGCACGCTTTCGGTGGTGGAGGAGTCCAACAATCCGGCATTCCACAAAGGCGACATCGTGTCGGGTCTTGTCGGCTGGCAGGAATATGCCGTGCTCGACGGCGGTCAGAAAATCCCGAAGGGTCCGGCGCCGCTCACGGCCAATATGAGCGTGCTGGGCATGACCGGCGCCACGGCCTATTTCGGCCTGCTCGATATCGGGAAGCCAAAGGCCGGTGAGACCGTCGTCGTGTCGGCGGCCGCCGGCGCCGTCGGCTCCATTGTCGGGCAAATCGCGAAGATCAAGGGCTGCCGCGTCGTTGGCATCGCCGGCTCGGACGAAAAGTGCCGTCATGTGGTGAAGGATTTCGGCTTCGACGCCTGCATCAACTACAAAAAAGAAAATGTTTCGGCGGCGCTGAAGCGTGAATGCCCCAATGGCATCGACGTCGATTTCCAGAATGCCGGTGGCATGATCCTCGACGCTGTGCTGGAAAACCTGAACATGAAAGCGCGTATCGTGCTCTGCGGCATGATTGCGGATTACAATGCCGAAGGCCCGATCCCCGGCCCGCGCAATTTCGCCAACGTCCTGATGAAGCGCGCCCGCATCGAAGGCTTCATCATTCTGGATTACTTCCCGCGGCTGGGCGAATTTTATCGCGACATGGCGCCATGGGTCGCCGAGGGCAAAGTCAAATACGACGTTCACGTCGTCAAAGGCGTCGATCAGGCGCTTCTCGCGCTCAACCTTCTCTTCATCGGCGGCAATACCGGAAAACTCTTGCTGCAGATGTCGGAAGAGCCATGAAGGTCGCGCTGGAGCAATCCGACGACGCGACAGCGCAGCATTTCATGAAAAAAGCGCTGTGAGGATCACCGGCGGCTCGCTTGGCGGCCGAAACCTGATCGCACCATCCGACGATCGCGTGCGGCCCACGTCCGACAAGGTGCGGCAGGCGATGTTCAATATTCTCGCGCACAACGATTTCGGCGCCGGCTTTTCGCTGGACGGCGCGCGCGCGGCGGACATGTTCGCCGGCACCGGCGCGCTCGGCATCGAGGCGGTATCGCGCGGCGCGGCGTTCTGCCTGTTCGTCGATGACAGCGCCGAGAGTCGCGGGCTGAT
The DNA here is from genome assembly GCA_036509475.1 of Rhizomicrobium sp. Classification (GTDB taxonomy): domain Bacteria; phylum Pseudomonadota; class Alphaproteobacteria; order Micropepsales; family Micropepsaceae; genus Rhizomicrobium. The sequence goes on from DATCFN010000380.1 coordinate 1,922, forward strand.
CCGCCAGAACATCGAGGCGCTGGGCCTGACCGGCGTCACGAAAATCTGGCGGCGCAATGCGACCGATCTGGGCCCGATCAACACCGGCAGCGGCGGACCGTTCGATCTTGTCTTTCTCGACCCGCCCTATCGCACGGACCTTATGGCGTCTGCCGTCGCGGCGCTGCGTGGCGGCGGATGGCTGGCGCCGAACGCCATTCTCGTCGCGGAAATGTCGGAGGAAGAAGCCATTCCGGCCATGGAAGGCGTCCGTCAGATCGATGAACGCATCTATGGCGTCACGCGCGTGCTGATCCTGACGCCCGCCTAGACTTCCGCGGGCGCCGCATCCGCGTAGTAGCCGCGAAGCAGGACGAAGGCCGCGGCCACGCCGATGAGCGGCAACAGCAGCACCAGCGAAATCGGCACGCCAAAATAGAGCAGCAGCGCCGCGATCACACAGCCGCCCGCGCCGCCCGCATCCCATCCGCCTTCCGTGGCGACGTGAAAGCGCAACGTGCAGGGCGAACGCTTGGCGAGCGTATAGACGGCCGTCATCAGCGTCGGCATGTAGAGGCAGTTGCAGATCGAAACCAGCGCGTTCGCGGCCACGGCGAGCGCGGGATGTCCGGCCGAAGCCGCCCGCAGCAGAAGCATCACGACCAGCGGACCAGTCGCAAACATCACCGCCCGTCCACCATGACCAGCATCGATGTGGCGACCGAGGAACAGTCCCGCGATTGCGCCGGCCAGCGCCGCCAGCGCCAGCGCACCGCCATAGTTGATAAAGTTCTCGCCCAGCGACAGGAACAGCGCGAGCTGCCAGACGAAAACCAATCCGGAAGCGATCCAGCCATCGGCAAGGAACAGCTTGATGCCCGGCCACGCAGCTTTGAAAGCGCCGGGCGCCTCGCGCGCGACTGTCACCTGCGGCGTCCACAACAGCGGCACAGCCGCCACCAGCATGACGAGGCTGGCCATGCCGAAAGCCGCACGCGCGCCGAAGCGGACAAGAATCCAGCCGATCAAAAGCGGAGAAACAATCCCCACCGCCGCCGCGATCGCTTCGCGCATGCTGACCTGATGGCCGCGATGCTCGTCGTCGCCAAGCGCCGCGAAATAGGCGTGATAGCAGGACCAGTAAACCGCATCGCCGATGGCGGAGACCAAGATCAGCGGCAACAACCTCAGGCCAATGCCGTGGACTTCGGCGATGAGAGGGTACTGCAGCGCCATAAGAAGCGTACCGGCAACAAGAAGCCGTTGCAGGCCGAACCGTACCGCAAGGCCGACCACGAAGGGCCGCACGGCAAAGCGCACCAGCAGAATCGCCGCCATTGCCGCCAGCACGCCGGGCAATGAAACACCGGCCTTCAGCAGATAGACGCAATAGAACGCGCCGCCGCCCGTGATGACGACGGAAAAGATGCCGTAATGCAGGTTCAGCAGATTGACGACGCGATTGCGGAAATAGGCCATGGAGGCGGTGTCTAAAGCGGCCGGCGCTGGTTGTCATGTGCGAAGGCAGGACAATTTGCGGTTGGGTTGCGTGAAGTTAATCGCAACCGGCGCGAATTTGGATCGCGCGGCGCACCGTGTTAGACAGGCGGTTCGCGAGGGGTCGCGTAAGGAACATCGCAAATGAAGATCAAAGTTGTTTCGCTCGGCCTGCTTGCCGTGGCGCTTGCCTCAGCGCCCCTCACCACGGCCTCGGCACATGATCGCTTTTTCCATCATGGTCGCGGACACAGATTTGGCCTGGTCGGCGCGCTCGTCAGCGGTGTCGCCGCAATCGTGACCGCTCCGATTGTGCTTCTCGCCAATGTGGCGTCGGACGCGGACGATCGGGATTACCATGGCCGTCGCGGCGGCAACGATTACGATCAAGGCCAAGCGTACAATCAACCGCCCAACGGTTACTACGCGGATCGTGGCGAAGGTTATGGCGGACAGGCGCAATACAACTATCCGCCGCGCGGTGGTTACGACGGACCGCCGCCAGGATATTACGCGCAGCGCCAGTACGGACCGCCGCAGGGTTATGGTCCGCCGCAGGGCTATGCGCCGCAGCAAGGTTATGCGCCGCAGCAGAATTATAATCAGGCGCCGCCCGGCTATTATCCGCCGCCCGACGGCGAGTAGCGGCGGCGCGGTTAGACCCTACCGCCTGCCAAACAGCCGCTCGATGTCCGACAGCTTGAGTTCCACGTAAGTCGGGCGGCCGTGGTTGCATTGACCACTATGGGGCGTGGCTTCCATTTCGCGCAGCAGCGCGTTCATCTCGTCGGCATTGAGACGGCGCCCCGCGCGCACTGACGTGTGACAGGCAAGTGTGCCCGCGACTTCTTCAAGGCGCTCCTTCAACGAAAGCGCGTTGCCGGTTTCGGCGATGTCGTCCGCAAGATCGCGCACCAGTCCTTTGATGTCCGCTTTGCCGAGCATCGCAGGCATTTCGCGCACCATGACCGCGTCGGGGCCGAAC
>DATCFN010000381.1:0-4034 GCA_036509475.1 Rhizomicrobium sp.
TCTGCCCGCCGGTCTGATCGCGCGTTCGGCGCTGGCCGCCATGCACGCCTCGCAGCGCGTTACCGACTCCCTGCTGATCGGCGTCGATCTGGGGCCGAACCTTTCGATAACCGGCTCATTGGCGACGATTCTGTGGCTGACGGCGATCCGGCGCGAGGGCGAGGACGTGAGCTTCTGGAAATTCCTGAAAGTCGGCATGGTCGTCATGCCGCCCGCGTTGTTTCTCGCACTTGGCGCCAGGTTGGTGCTGTCTTGATGATCTCGCCCGGCCGTCGAACCGCGCGACGGTCGTATCGCGCTATCCGGCAGCCGCATTCTGGCGAACCGGCAGTTTCCAGTCCGGCCGAATGAAATGGCAGGTGTAACCGGCGGGATATTTTTCCAGATAGTCCTGATGCTCCGGTTCGGCCTGCCAGAAATCGCCGGCCGGGGCCACTTCCGTCACAACTTTGCCCGGCCAAATGCCGGAAGCATCGACGTCCGCAATCGTATCTTCGGCAACCCGCTTCTGCTCCGGGCTCGTGTAGAAGATCGCGGAGCGATAGCTCGTTCCCATATCGTTGCCCTGGCGATTGCGCGTGCTGGGGTCGTGGATCTGGAAGAAGAATTCCAGAAGTTTGCGATAGCTGATTTTCGCGGGATCGAAGGTGATCTCGATCGCCTCGGCATGGGTGCCGTGATTGCGATAGGTCGCGTTCGGCACATCGCCACCGGAGTAGCCGACACGGGTTGAGATAACGCCGTCATAGCGGCGAATAAGATCCTGCACGCCCCAAAAGCAGCCGCCGGCAAGAATGGCACGTTCCGTGGTCATTGGATGTCCTCCACTTGATTCAGATAATCCCCGTAGCCCTCTGCCGCCATCTTTTCGCGCGGCACGAACCGCAGCGATGCGGAATTGATGCAATAGCGCAGACCGCCGCGATCCCGGGGACCATCGTTAAACACATGACCGAGATGGCTGTCGCCACCGGCCGAGCGTACTTCGATGCGCACCATGCCATGCGACGCGTCTTTCAACTCGCTGACATTGGCGGGTTCGATGGGTTTGGTGAAGCTCGGCCAGCCGCAGCCCGATTCATATTTGTCGGAGGATGCGAAAAGCGGTTCGCCCGAAACGATATCGACGTAGATGCCGGGTTTTTTGTTGTCGAGATATTCGCCGGTTCCGGGACGCTCCGTGCCGCTTTCCTGTGTGACGCGATATTGCTCAGGAGAAAGCTTCGCCACGATGTCCGGGCTTTTGCTGTATTTCTGCATTCTCGTTTCTCCTGACAGGCGGCTCGTTAACGACTGGTGGTCCGTATGGTTCACCGGCCGGACCTGATCGGGCCTAACACCCTAAAATTCCTGTGGCCATACCAAATAAGTGAGCGCATGATTGCCCCAAGCGGATCGCAGAATCTGCCTTGGGAGGAAGTTATGGCGTTAGTCCATCATCACCCGGACAGAACGCACGATTGGTCCCTTGTCGGCCTTGCTCTGGTCGTTTTCGGGATTATCGCGCTGTCTGTGCCTTGTCTGAAAATGGTCGTGGATCAGTTCTTTTCAATGATCTGACACGCTATCGGACGGGCGTTTGTGCGGCCGGGTCGGCCGCCGCTTCCCGTTTCGCGCCTTTTCTCCCGATTATCGCGAAAGATTGTTTCGCTGCGACGCGAATCTGGCGTGGTATGGCTGCTATGCCATTTGATTCCGCCAAAAGCTAACTAGATTATTGCAGTTGCGAAGAGTACCGAGGCCGGGGCCCGTTCTTCTCGCTGACCCGTTGTCTTTCAATCGTATTCCGAGTGATCCCGCATGACCGTTCGTGACGCAAAAGCCCTGGGCTTTCCTTTAGCCCTGACGGCGCTCCTTTCTATCGCCGGTTGCGGTCAGAGCGCGCCGCCGAAGCGCCCGCCGCCGACCGTGGGTGTGGTGGTGATCCAGCCGCAGGCCACGACGCTGACGACGATCCTGCCCGGCCGGACCGATCCCTATGCGGTTTCGGAAATCCGTCCGCAGGTGAACGGTATTCTGAAAGCGCGGCTGTTCGAGGAAGGCAGCAACGTCACGGCGGGACAGGCGCTCTATCAGATCGATCCCGCGCCTTATGTTGCCGCCTATAACAATGCGAAGGCCGCGCTGGTGACGGCGCAGGCGAAAGCCACGCGTTATGCCGCGCTGGTGAAATTGCAGGCCGTCGCGCCGCAGGATTACGACGACGCGGAAGCGGCGTACAAACAGGCGCTGGCTACCACGCAGGCCGCCGCGATCAATCTGGGTTACACGAAAATCATCGCGCCGATTTCTGGCCGCATCGGCCGTTCGTCAGTGACGCAAGGCGCGCTGGTCACCTCGGACCAAACGACGGCGCTGGCGACCATTCAGCAACTCGACCCGATCTATGTCGACATCACACAGTCGAGCGCGGAATTGCTTAACCTCAAAATGGCGATGCAGGGCGGCCATCTGACAAATAGCGGCCCCGCCGATGCGCGCGTCACGCTGACGCTCGACAACGGCACGCCTTACAATCTGGATGGCAAGTTGCAGTTCAGCGAAGTGACCGTCGATCCCACCACGGGCGAAGTGACATTGCGCGCGATCTTCCCCAATCCGGCGGGTGTTCTTTTGCCGGGCATGTTCGTCCGCGCGACGATCATCGAGGGGACACAGAACAACGCCATCCTGGCGCCGCAGCAAGGCGTCAGCCGCAACGAGAAAGGCGATCCGACCGCGGAGGTCGTGGATGCCAAGGGCATTGCGCGCCTGCGCGTGCTGACGACGTCGCGCACCATCGGCGACAAATGGCTGGTGACGGGCGGTTTGAACGCCGGTGACAGATTGATCGTGGAGGGCTTGCAGAAAGTCGTGCCGGACTCCCCGGTGCATGCCGTTCCCGCTTCTCTCGTGAATGCCGCCGCCGCGCCGTCGAATGCGGGCACCAACTGATGGGTCTTTCCCAATTTTTTATTGAGCGGCCCGTCTTCGCCTGGGTGATCGCCATCGTGATCGCGCTGGCGGGCATACTCGCGATCAACACTTTGCCGATCACGCAATATCCGACGATCGCGCCGCCCGCGGTGACGATCAGCGCGACCTATCCGGGCGCGTCGGCCGAGACGGTGCAGAATTCGGTGACGCAGGTGATCGAGCAGCAGCTCACCGGTGTCGACAATCTTTTGTACTTCTCGTCGTCGAGTAGCTCGAGCGGCCAGATTTCCATTACCGCCACGTTCTCGCCAGGCACCAATCCGGATATCGCGCAGGTGCAGGTGCAGAACAAAGTGCAGCAGGCGCTGCCGACCTTGCCGCAGGAAGTGCAGCAGCAGGGCGTCGTTGTTCAGAAATCGCAGAGCAGCTTTCTTCTGGTCGTTGCGCTGTATGACGACAGCGGCCGCTACACCAACATCGACATTTCCGATTTCATGGCGAGCAAGCTGCAGGATCCGCTTTCGCGCATATCCGGCGTCGGCCAGGCGCAGGTCTTCGGCTCGCCTTATGCCATGCGCATCTGGCTCGATCCCTTCAAGCTCAACAGCTACAGCCTGACGCCGACCGACGTGGCAAATGCGATCCTGGCGCAGAACGTCCAAGTTTCTGCCGGCGAGCTTGGCGCGCAGCCCACGGTACCGGGACAGCAATTGGATGCGACCGTCACCGCGCAGTCACGGCTTTCGACGCCGCAGCAGTTCCGCAATATCGTGCTCAAGGCCAGCACCGGCGGCGCGATTGTCCGGCTGGGCGATGTGGCGCGCGTGGAATTGGGCGCGCAGAGCTATGCCGTCGTCAGCCGCATGAACGGCCATCCGGCGGCGGGTATCGCGATCCAGCTCGCGCCCGGCGCCAACGCGCTCACCACCGCCGATGCCGTGAAGGCAAAGGCCACGGAGTTGTCGTCGACGTTCCCACCGGGCGTAAAGCTCGCTTTCCCGGTGGACAACACCACCTTCATCCGTCTGTCGATCAACGACGTGATCAAGACGCTGATCGAAGCGACGTTCCTGGTCGTGGTGGTGATGTTCGTGTTCCTGCAGCATTGGCGCACGACG
>DATCFN010000382.1:0-5622 GCA_036509475.1 Rhizomicrobium sp.
GACCCCGAAATGGCGAAAGCCATTGGTGAGGAGCTGGAAAGGCAACGCGACAAGATCGAGTTGATCGCCTCGGAAAACATCGTTAGCCGTGCGGTTTTGGAAGCTCAAGGCTCCGTACTGACCAATAAATATGCGGAAGGCTATCCGGGCCGCCGTTACTATGGCGGCTGCGAATATGTCGATATCGCCGAAGAACTCGCGGTCGACCGGGCGAAGCGCCTCTTCGGGTGCAGCTTTGCGAACGTGCAGCCCCATTCCGGCGCACAAGCCAATCAGGCGGTCTTCTTCGCGCTATTGCAGCCGGGGGACTCGTTCATGGGACTGGACTTGGCCGCGGGCGGGCATCTGACGCACGGCTCGCCCGTGAACCAGTCCGGAAAGTGGTTCAAGCCGGTGTCTTATACGGTGCGGCGGCAGGACCAGCGCATCGACATGGACGAAGTCGAGGCATTGGCCAAGGCGCACAAGCCGAAGCTCATCATCGCCGGCGGATCTGCTTATTCGCGTATCATCGATTTCAAGCGCTTTCGCGAGATCGCGGATTCCATCGGCGCCTACTTCATGGTGGACATGGCGCATTTCGCTGGGCTGGTTGCCGGCGGGGTTCACCCCAATCCGCTCGATCATGCGCATGTGGTGACGACCACCACGCACAAGACCCTGCGCGGGCCTCGCGGCGGAATGATCCTCTCCAATGACGCGGATCTCGGGAAGAAGATCAACTCTGCCGTATTCCCCGGATTGCAGGGCGGTCCGCTGATGCACGTCATCGCGGCGAAAGGCGTGGCGTTTGCGGAAGCGTTGAGGCCGGAGTTCAAGCTCTACGCGCGCGCCGTAGTGGACAATGCCAGGGCATTGGCCGAAACGATCCACGCTCAAGGCCTCGATATTGTTTCAGGCGGCACTGACACGCATCTGATGCTGGTCGATCTGCGGCCCAAGGGGGCGACGGGGCGCGCGGCGGAAAAGGCGCTGGATCGTGCTTTCATCACCACCAATAAGAACGCCATTCCCTTTGATACCGAGAAACCCGCCATCACCTCGGGCATCCGCCTTGGAACCCCGGCCGGAACGACGCGCGGCTTCGGTCCCGCCGAGTTCAAGGAAATCGGCAAGTTGATCGTGGAAGTGGTTGAGGCGGTTGCAAAACACGGCGAAGAAGGCAGCGCGGCGATTGAGAACAGCGTCCGCTCGCGCGTGGCCGACCTCTGCCGCCGTTTTCCCATTTATCCTTAGAACGGACCCAGCTCCATGCGTTGCCCTTTTTGCGGACATGACGATACCCAGGTCAAAGATAGCCGGCCGAGCGAGGACAACTCCGCGATCCGCCGCCGCCGTCATTGTCCGGCCTGCGGTGGGCGCTTCACGACTTTCGAACGGGTGCAGCTTCGTGAATTGATCGTGGTCAAAAAGACCGGCCGTCGCGAGCCGTTTGAGCGCGATAAGCTGGAGCGTTCCCTTTCACATGCGCTGCGCAAGCGTCCGGTCGAACCGGACCGGGTCGACCGTATGGTCACGGGTATCGTGCGTCGCTTGGAAAGCATGGGCGAGAACGAAGTTCAGTCCACCATGATCGGCGAGTTGGTGATGCAGGCGCTCGCCAGCCTCGACAAGGTGGCTTATGTGCGGTTCGCATCGGTCTATCGCAATTTCCGCGAGACCAAGGATTTCGAAGCCCTGATCGGTGAGATGGAGGGCGGCGACCGGGATTAGCCGCTGAGGTCCGTGAACGATACCGCCCATATGCGTCATGCGCTCGTACTTGCCGCGCGCGCGCTTGGCCGCGTGGCGCCCAACCCGGCCGTCGGTTGTGTGATTGTTTCTCCCGATGCCCTCGTCGTCGGCCGTGGCGCGACACAAGACGGCGGCCGGCCCCATGCTGAAACCGTTGCGCTGGAGCAGGCGGGCGAGGCCGCGCGCGGTGCGACCGCCTATGTCACGCTCGAACCCTGTGCGCACTTCGGCAAGACGCCTCCTTGTGCCGATGCGCTTGTGAAGGCGGGCATTGCGCGCGTTGTCATCGCGAATGTCGATCCAGATTCGCGCGTGAATGGAAAAGGCATCGCCATATTGCGAGACGCCGGCATCACCGTGGAAGCGGGGCTTTTGAAAAATGAAGCCGCTGCCCTGAATGAAGGCTTCCTGCTCAAAGTTATGCGGTCGCGGCCCATGGTGACGTTGAAGATTGCGCAAAGTTTCGATGGGCGAACGGCTGCTGCCTCGGGCGAGAGCAAGTGGATTACGGGGGAGGAGGCGCGCCGATTTGGCCATCTGCTGCGCGCCCAGCACGACGCCATTCTCGTCGGCATCGAAACCGCGCGCGTAGACGATCCGGATTTGACCTGTCGCCTGCCGGGATTGGAAACCCTTTCGCCGATGCGCGTCGTGCTCGACAGCAAGTTGCGGCTCAGTTCGGAATCGAAGCTCGCCCAAACAGCCCGGACGATTCCCACGTTGGTTTTCACAACCGTGTCCGGCGGCGATGCGTTGACGGCATTGGGCGTCGACATCATCCGTGTTGAACCTGATGCCTTGGGCCGCCCTGTATTGGGAACTGTACTCACGCATCTTGCGGCGCAGGGTATTACGCGTCTGTTGGTTGAGGGCGGCGCGACGGTTCACACCGCGTTTTTCAATGCCGGCTTTGCAGACCGGCTGGAGATATTTACCGCGCCGCTGGCATTGGGCGCAGGCGGGCGCGGCGCCATCGACGCGCTGACGGTGGGTAAACTGAACGAAGCCCCAAATTTTGTACGGATAAGCGGGCGATCTTTCGGCAAAGATCGTCTGGAAAGCTGTGCCGCGAGGCCCTAAAAGAAATCATGTTTACGGGAATAGTCACGGATATCGGTCAGCTTCGCCACGTCGAGAAACGTGGCGATACGCACGTCGTCGTAGGCACGAAGTACGACGTCGATGCGATTGATCTTGGCGCCTCCATTTCCTGCTCTGGCATTTGCCTGACAGTGGTGGACAAAGGCGCGGCCAAAGATCGATGGTTTGCAGCAACGGCGTCCGGCGAGACGCTTTCGAAAACCACGCTCGGAGACTGGAAGGTCGGCGACCAGATCAACCTTGAACGGCCGATGCGCGTCGGCGATGAGCTGGGCGGCCATATCGTCACAGGTCACATCGACGGCGTTGCCGAAACGGTGCTCGTCACACCAGAGGGCGAATCCATTCGCATGATGTTCCAGGCGCCGGTTGTTGTTGCGCGTTTCATCGCTGCGAAAGGCTCTGTCGCGCTGGATGGCGTGTCGCTCACCGTCAACGAAGTCGATGGCGCGCGGTTCGGCGTCAATATCATTCCCCATACCTCTCAGGTTACGACGTTCGGACGCCAGAAGCCCGGCGCGAAGGTGAATCTCGAAGTCGACCTGATGGCACGTTACGTCGCGAGGCTGGTCAAAGGATGAGCATCAACGTTTTCCACGATTACATTGCCAAGATCGAAGACGTGATCGAGGACGCCCGAAACGGACGCATGTTCATCCTCATGGACGCCGACGACCGCGAGAACGAGGGTGACCTCGTCATTCCGGCGCAGATGTGCACGCCGCAATCCGTGAACTTCATGGCGAAATTCGGCCGCGGGCTTATCTGTCTGGCACTGACGCAAGATCGCGCCGCCGAGTTGAACATTCCGATGATGACACAGGTCAACGGAACGCCGAACCAGACCGCCTTTACGGTTTCGATCGAAGCGAAGGAAGGCATCTCCACCGGCATTTCCGCGCATGACCGCGCGCACACGATTTCCGTGGCTATCGACCCGACAAAGGGGCAGTCAGACATCGTGTCTCCAGGGCATGTGTTTCCGCTCATTGCGCGGCACGGCGGCGCATTGGTTCGCGCAGGGCACACGGAAGCCTCTGTCGATATTGCGCGGCTCGCCGGGCTCAACCCCGCCGGCGTGATCTGCGAGATCATGAACGACGACGGCACGATGGCCCGGCTTCCCGATCTTGTGAAGTTCGCGCAGTTCCATGGCCTCAAGATCGGCACGATTGCCGACCTCATCGCCTATCGCCGCAAATACGATCACTTCGTTCAGCGCACCGTGGAAGCTCCGTTCGAAAGCCATAATGGCGGCGAATGGAAGATGAATATCTATGTGAACACACTCGAATATGCGGAACACATTGCGCTGGTGAAGGGCGACATCACGACGCCGGAGCCTGTGCTGGTGCGTATGCACGCAGTGAACATCTTCAGCGACATGCTTTCCTGGGCGCCATACGAGCGCGACGTATTGGGTGAATCCATGCGCATCATCGCCAAGGAAGGGCGCGGCGTCGTCGTGCTGTTGCGCACAACGCGGCCAACCTTCGTTTCCGATATCGTGACACGCCGCACGCAGGAAGATGCCGATCGCCGTCGCGTGAAAGAATATGGTGTCGGCGCGCAGATTTTGCTCGATCTTGGCGTCAAGGACATGATTTTGCTGACCGACACGCCGGAGAAGAAGATCGTGGCGCTGGACGGCTACGGTTTGAACATTGTGGGCACGCATTCCATTCGCCGGCGTGAGGCATAGATGATCAAGCCCAACATCCTCATCGTCGAGGCGCGCTACTACGCGCATATCGCCGACTATCTTCTGGACGGCGCGACGGCAGCGCTCGATGCGGCGGGCGCGAGCTTTGAACGCGTCACCGTGCCGGGCGCGCTTGAGATTCCGCCCGCCATCCTCTTCGCCGCCAAGGCCAGCGAAGGCGCAGGCAAAAGCTATGACGGCTTTGTGGCACTGGGCTGTGTGATCCGGGGCGAGACTTATCATTTCGAAACTGTTGCCGGCGAATCCGCGCGCGGGTTGATGGACCTCGGACTTCAACACGGTGCGTGCATCGGCAACGGCATCCTGACCGTCGAGAATGAAGAACAGGCGCTGGTGCGGGCGACGCCCAGCGGTGGCGACAAAGGCGGCGACGCCGCGCGCGCTTGTTTGGCGCTCATCAATCTTCGGGCGCGTCTCGAGGCGCATCGATAATGACTGTGCCAGCCGGTTCTCCGAACAAAAAAGTCGATTCCGGCGCACGGCGCGCAGCGCGCCTCGCGGCTGTGCAGGCCATCTACCAGATGGAGTTGACGGGCGAAGACGCCGAAGCCGTGACGGCGGAATTTGTCGACCATCGTTTCGGCCGCGAAGCTGAGCTTGCACCGGCCGGAGAACCGGATGAGGAATTCTTCGGCGCTCTTGTGCGCGGCGTTCCGCACGCGCAGGTCGAGATCGACCGCTCGATTGTGCGTTGTCTGTCCGAGAATTGGCGGCTGGAGCGGATCGATTCCATTCTGCGTGCGATTTTGCGGGCCGCATCGTTTGAACTGATCGCCCGCAAGGATGTGCCCGCCAAGGTGGTGATCGACGAGTATGTCGAGATCGCGCACGCTTTTTTTCAGGGTGACGAGCCTTCTTTTGTGAACGCCGCACTGGACAAGATGGCGCATCGCAAACGCGCGCCGGAATTCGGCGAGACGCCGCCCGATGACGAACTCCAGTTCTGATCGCCGGCTACACGAATTCGAACTCATCGCGAAGCTCTTCGCGCCGCTCGCGCGCAAAGCGCCCGGCGCTTACGGATTGACGGACGACGCGGCGAGCATTGTGCCGCCACCCGGCGA
>DATCFN010000383.1:0-2529 GCA_036509475.1 Rhizomicrobium sp.
AAGCTCTACGGCTATAACGGCTCCGGCCGCGCCGCGATGGGCCGCAGCCTTGAGAAGATGACCGCGGAAGTCGAAGCCGCCTACACGAAAGCGGGCATGAAGCCCAAGCCGCATATCCCGCCGGTCGGTTCGCTGCCGATCACCGTGCCGGGCGCTGTCGATGCGTGGTTCGCGCTGCATCAGAAATTCGGCAAGCTGCCGATGAAGGACGATCTGGCGCCGGCCATCGCCTATGCGACCAACGGCTTTCCGGTGACGGAGCTGATCTCGGTTTACTGGAAAGGCAATATGGCCGCGTTCGAGAAGAACAAAGGCCTCATCGAAGAAGGCGCAAACACCAAGCACACCTATCTCATTCCCGACGCCAATGGCGGCCACACGCCGGCACAGGGCGAGATTTTCAAGAACCCCGATCTGGCACGGACGCTGACCATGATCGCGAATGGCGGTCGCGACGCCTATTACAAAGGCCCCATCGCGCACACCATCGACGCCTACTTCAAACGCATCGGCGGCGATCTGCGTTACGAGGATTTCGCGGCGCATCACGGCGAATGGGTGACACCGTTGACCGTGAACTATCGCGGCTATGACGTTTATGAACTGCCGCCCAACGGCCAGGGCGCCGCGGCGTTGCAGATGTTGCAGATTCTCAAGGGCTTCGATCTGAAGAAGATGGGCGTGGGCTCTGCCGACACGCTGACCGCGATGCTGGAGGCCAAGCGTCTCGCTTACGAAGATCTGGCGAAGTGGTATGCCGATCCGGCCTTCGTGCATGTGCCGATCAAAGGCCTGCTGTCGGATGCTTATGCCGATGAGCGGCGCAAGCTGATCGATCTGAAGCACGCCAATCCCGACATCGGCCCCGGCGAGCCGAAACTGCATGACGGCGACACGATCTATCTGACCACCGCCGATAAGGACGGCATGATGGTCTCGCTGATCCAGTCCAACTATCGCGGCATGGGATCGGGACTTGTGGCCGACGGTCTGGGCTTCATGTTCCAGGATCGTGGCGAGCTTTATTCGCTTAATCCGAAAGACGCGAATGTCTATGCGCCGGGCAAGCTGCCGTTCCAGACGATCATCCCCGGCTTCGTGATGAAGGACGGCCAGCCCTTCATGTCGTTCGGATTGATGGGCGGCGACATGCAGCCGCAAGGCCATGTGCAGGTGCTGACCGACATCATCGACTTCGGCATGAATGTGCAGGAAGCCGACGACGCTGCGCGCTGGCGCCATTATGGCGGCGCGGAGCCGACGGGCGAGCCGTCCACCGGCATCGGCACTGTCGAAATGGAATCCGGTTTCGATCCCGCCGTGAAGGCCGAGCTTGAGAAGCGCGGCTACAAGGTTGTGGGCGGCAGCGGCAATTTCGGCGGCTATCAGGCGATCATGCGCATGCCCAACGGCGTCTATTGGGGCGGCAGCGAAATGCGCAAGGACGGCGAAGTCATCGGATATTGATGGTCTGTATACGGAGTAATTTCCTCCCCCGTTTTACGGGGGAGGTGCCGAGCATAGCGGTCCATAGCAGCAGCGTATGGACGAGGGGGTGACGGCGCTCTCAATGGTTCTTCACCGCTCCACACACCCCTTCCGTCAGTCGCTTCGCGCCCTTCCCCGCACCAGCGGGGAAGGAAAAGGGGCGGTGGAAGAAACGCAAAAAACCAACGCTTCGCACTTGGTGGGTTTTGGGTTTTTCATTTTTGTTTTCGCCTGCTCCATAAAAGTGAGGGGCGGTGCGGGACGCCGATGAAGGCGTTGCGCAATGTGCCGTCCTTTTCAGACGGCGGTCGCTGCCCTTTCGGACAGCATGTGGTTGGATTGCCATTCCGGCATCCCGCACCCGGCGTTTTTGAGCCGAGATCCGAAAGCCACTTCGCTACTCTGCCTCGCTCGCCAGGGGCCGCTTGCTATTGCGGCTTATCCGGCTGATGCCGGCCCCGGGTCTTCGCGAAACTTTCGCGCTGCAGGACACTCTCCTGCGGCTGCCTTCCGGCGATCCATGTCGGGCGCGTGGCGGCAGCGGTGTCGAATCTGCGACTTCCACTTCGGGCTCTCCGTTACGGAGCCTTCGGCGGACGCCGATCCCACCCGGCGATCAGGACGGTCCGGACCGCCCCCTCATGGGTGAGATATGCCAAATATAGAACATAACAGGAACAAGTCAAGTGACGTACCAGCCTTTCTGCGACAATTTTGATAGACAGAAAACTTTGAAGTTTCCTTCATACCATCCTATATCCTTTCCATGACCGACGCCCATACCAGAACCGCCGCTCTCGCCGAGGCGTTGCGAAGCTTCATCGGCAATCTGAAGCGCCGCCTGCGCACGCAATCGCCCGCCGGCGATCTGAGCTGGTCGCAGCTTTCCATGCTCAGCCGCCTGGAAAGCGGAGGGCCATCGACCGTGAGTGTGCTCGCGCGCGCGGAAGGCGTGCGCCCGCAATCGATGGGCGCGACCATCCGCGAATTTGAAGCGGCGGGCTACGTCACGGGCACACCCGATCCCGATGATGGACGGCA
>DATCFN010000384.1:0-9906 GCA_036509475.1 Rhizomicrobium sp.
TCGCGGCGTTCCAGGCGGTCAGCCTCGACAACCATCCCATCCATTACGACTATGAGTATTGCCAAAAACTCGGCCATCCCGCGCCGCTGGCGCATGGGCTTCAGGTTCTGAGTTTCACCGCCGCCGGTGCGGGGCTGTTTCCGCATGTCATCGGGGAAAGCCTGATCGGCTTCATCGAGGTCAGCGCGAAATTCCTGAAAGCCGTCTATCCCGGCGACACGCTCTATCCGGCGCTGGAGATCACCGAACTGACGCCGCAGCGCACGACGGGCATCGTCGCGATGCGCGCCACCGTCCACAACCAGAAAGGCGAGCTGGTTCTGGACGGCGTGCACCGATATTTGCTGAAGCTCAGCCCCCAACCCTGATTTCCTCCGCATGCCAGCTGCGAACCCGGCCGCGTGTCACCGCGCGCATCGCGATTCCGTAATGCGTGGCGAGGCGGTCGAGCGCGATCTGGAGCACCACCTTGGCGGATCGCGTCGGCCATTCGTTCGCGCTCTCGATCGTCTCCAACCCTTTCAGATGACAACAGACATCGAACAGCAGATCCGACAGGCCGGGCCCCACCGCGGACATTGCGAGGCGGAAGCGCTGTTTGGCGGAGATCACTTTCTCCGCCAGCGGTTCGGATTTCGCGCCGCCGCGCCCGTTTGAAATCGGCGCGGTGAGATCGGCGGACAGGCGCGGCATCAATCCGGCGATGGTGAAGTCGCGCCGCAGCCGCTCGCCTGCCTGATATTGCGCGGTGTCGATCAACCCGCGCAGCTTCAGCCACGCCAGCGGCGATTCCACTTCATTGACCGTGACGCTGCGTTCGCCTTCCGGCGTCCGAATTAGCCGCGATCCCAAAAGCTGGTGTTGCGCCGCGAACACGTCGCCCACCGCGCTGTGGCGCCCGAGCCAGCCTGCGCCCGCATCGCTCAGGCAAAAAGTTTCGGGCCTGGTGCCGCGCGGGCGCAGCCAGTCGCGCTTGCGAAATTCCGCGACGACGGACGCGGAGACTTTCAGAATCCGCCCTGCGCGCCGCGATCCCGCGAGCGCGTAATCGCCTTCGAGTTCGGGTGCGAGAAACAATCCCGGTTCGGCCAGTTTGCGAAACACGCGCTGCGCTTCGCGTTCGATTTCCTGAGGGCTCATGCTCATGCCGCCACCGCGCTGCGCAAAAGCGTTTCGAGCCAGCCGATCATGCGATCGAATTGCGGATCGCGGCGGCGCGCCTCGATGCGCTTGCACGCCGCGGCTGCGCGCGACGATGGCGCAATCCGCAGCACCCGATGGGCCAGATAGGCCGCCACGCTCCGAGCCTCGCTTTGTGTTGGCAAATCCGCCGTTGCGATGCCGAACGCATGCGCCGCCACCGCCTCTGCCAATCCGATACCTTCCCGCCCCGCCATTCTGTTCATCTTTTGTTCTTTCAAACTCTTGGCGCAGACCGGTTTGGCCTGCGCGGGAGGGAATTTAGTCAGCCACAGACCGAAGTCAAGCTAATATTCCTCTTAAAAGCATAATTTTGTGAATAAAGCGATTCAGGCGGTTTTACCCCCGGCAGACGGATGACTGTCCCGCGCAAGTCGGGCAGCGTGGCATGCGTTCGCAAATTCAAAGAGAGCCATGTCGCCCTTCGCCCTTGTCGCCGTGTTGATGTCGCTCGTTGCGCTTGCCGGGTGGATCAACAACAAGACGTTGCGGCTGCCGCATGGCGTGGCGATGCTGCTCGCCGGCATCGTCGGTGCGCTCGCGGTGTTCGCGCTGCAATCGCTGTTTCCCGATCGCCTGTTGCTGAAGCAGATCAACGCCGTCGTCTCCGGCATCGATTTCACCAGCACGGTCACCGGTTACATGCTCGCCTTCCTGCTGTTCGCCGGCGCGATGCAGGTGGATTTGCGCGAGATGCAGCGGCGCTGGCTTTCCATCACCGCACTGGCGACGTTTGGCGTCGCCGGTTCGATCATCGTCGTGGGCTTCGGACTTTGGTTTATCGCCGCTCTGATCGGCATTCCGCTGCCGCTGATATGGGCGCTGATCTTCGGCGCGCTCATCAGCCCAACCGATCCCGTCGCGGTTCTGACGGCCGTGCGGCACGTCAAGATATCCCGGACGATCACGTCGATCCTGCAAGGCGAAGCGCTGCTGAACGATGGTGTCGGCATCGTTGCGTTCACCGCATTGGTCGCGATTGCCGCGGGCGGCGAAGCGAACGCGCTCAAGACCGTCGGCGAAGTGGCGATCGAAGGCGTTGGCGGCCTCGCGCTCGGCATGATCGCCAGCGCCGGTGTGATCCGCCTGATGCGCACGCCGGACGATTTCGCGGTGGAGACGAGCATGTCCATCGCGCTGGCCATGTCCGTCTATGCCGGCGCGCAGGCGCTTCATCTTTCGGGTCCCATCGCTGTAGTCGGCGCGGGCATGCTGTTCGGCGGCCAGCGCGCGAAGAACGCCATGTCGGGCGAGACGGAAGCCTATCTGAAAGGTTTCTGGACGCTTGTTGACGAGATTCTGAACGCCCTGCTGTTCCTGCTGCTGGGCGTGGAGATGCTGGTGGTTCCGTTCTACGCCCATGAAAGCGGCTTGCTGTTCGCCGCCATTCCGCTGGTGCTGATCGCGCGGTTCATCGTCATCACGCCCTGGGGCGCCTATTACCGCCTGCGTCACGGTGAGCGTGGCGGAACCGTCATTCTGGGCTGGGGCGGGCTGCATGGCGCCATCTCGCTGGCGCTGGCTCTGTCGCTTCCGGAAGGCCCGGAAAGCCGGCTGCTCCTCGCCGTAACCTACGCCGTGGTTGCATTCTCCATCGCCGTGCAGGGCCTGACATTCGGGCCAGTGGTGAAGCGGCTCGCCGCCTGATAAGACGCGAGGCTTCACGGGAGCAATCGCATGACTTTGCGCATCGGCGTTGTGTTGTTGGTAGGCTTGACGCTTGGCGGCTGTGTCCTTTTCGGCGGCCCGGCGGATCGCGCCTTGCGCCGCACGCCTGCCTATCGCGACGGCTATTCCGACGGATGTGCCGCCGCCAGCACGCCCAGCGCCAATCCACG
The DNA here is from genome assembly GCA_036509475.1 of Rhizomicrobium sp. Classification (GTDB taxonomy): domain Bacteria; phylum Pseudomonadota; class Alphaproteobacteria; order Micropepsales; family Micropepsaceae; genus Rhizomicrobium. The sequence continues at coordinate 3,039 of DATCFN010000384.1, forward strand.
CAACACGCAGGACTCGCTGACCGAGGAAGACCGCATCTACCGCCGCGGCTGGGCAGGCGGCTATCAGGCCTGCAAACGCACCTCCGTGGCCCCCGGCGACGCACCGCACACGCCCCTCAGCGGCGGCATCCCCACCAACTGATCCTCCGCATACGGACAGATAGCCAAAGATTAATGCGCCGTTAACTTTCGCGGCACAGAGTTGTTCCGCGCACGGAGCATGTCATCGCAACGACATGAAACGCGCGTAGCCTTTCGGAATCGGGCGCTGGAGGCACGGCGATGCTGGGACATCTGGTTTACACGGGCCATGACGAAGACGATCGCTACACCGTGCAATCGGACGCCGGGTGGCTGACCCGTTTGCTGCGCATCATCTTCGGCCGCTGAAGCGGCCTTATTCCAACACGACGAGTTGAATGTCTTTCGTTGGCTGAACATCGGTCAGCGTGGATTCGAATGTCGTCGGCCCCGTCTTCTTCAGGTTTCCCGCCCAGCACAGCGACATGATGTTGCCGGGCTTCAGCTTGTCCACGGTCAGATGCAGCGTGCCGATGCCGTTCTTCCAGTTGTTCGCCGTCGTCAGGATGAAATCCGTCGAATAGATGTTGAGAAGGCCTTGATCCTGGCCCGCGCGCGGCAATTTCATTTTCGCGCGGATCGCCGCCAGGGTGGGACCGTCCATGCAGGTATCCTTGATCCAGTGGCGGCCGTCATCGCCCGGCTTCTCGTCGAAATCATAGCTGGTGAAGAAGGTCTGCCCCGTCACCGGCTTGTAGCTGTGTTCGAGGACGATGGTCTTGCCGGCGGGAAAATGCTGCGTCCAATAGAATTTCGTGCGCACGGTCCATTTGGGATATTCCTGATCCGGGCCGCCGCCATTTTCCGCGATGCCCGCTTTCTCAAGCGCTGATTTTTTGGCCGCCGGCAATTTGTCGAGCGTCTGATAGCCGTCGCCGACCAACAGGTTCACCGGCAGACCCGCTGCCTTCACGATGGCGGTGACGTCGCGCGTGCCCACAAAGGCGCGCTGCTCCACCTCTACCGGAATGCGCTGGCCGTTTGCCGTCGCCTTGAAGTCCACGAAGTTCACCGGATCGTTGCCGACGGTGCCCACAGGCGATTCCGCATATTCGTAGAGATCGATATCGGGCAGCGGAAAAGCGACAAGACTGTCCACATCCTTGTTCGCGTCGTTGGCGAATTCGTAGTGGATGCGCACGGCGTTCGGGCTGATGAACAGATCCTCGCGCGCCATGCGGATGTCGGCGGCCCTGGTGAATTGCAGGCCGCCCGCGCCCAGCGCCGCCGAACTGTCGTCGGCAATCGCCGAACCGGACAGGGCCATGGCCGCGCAGCAAAGCGCGGCGCCCATGAATTTGCGCATGATGAAATCCCCCGAAATCGGAAGCAGCCTAGCAGTCCGGGCGGCGGTTTAGAACTGCGCGTGCAGCCGGACGGCGAAAATCGAGACGGGGCCGCGCTGGCGATTGTAGGCGGGATTGTCGACGAACTGATAATCCACGCTCGCCGTGATGCCCGCATGCAGCTGCGCGCTGTAATAGGTTTCCAGAATATTCTCGCTGCCATAGCGCGGCAGGCGTCCGTCGCCGATGAGGATACCGATGCCGCCGGCCGCGAAGTAGTCGCGCGCGTCGCGGTCTATGCCGTTCACGACGCCGGCCAGACCCACCGTGTCGTCGGGCCTGTTCCAGTCCGCACCTTTCAGCGACAGCCCGCCGGAAATCGAACGGTTGATTTCGGTGAACTCATACGCCTCCTTGCTGCCGTCATTCATGCTGGCGCGCAGGAAGGCACCGAGATTGTCCGTCAGGCCCTGCTCGATATTGATCTCGCCGCCGGGACGCGATGCGTAGTGGCGCACCAGCGCCGTGTCGGGAACGGTGCCGGTCGCGGCGCCGAGCGCGATTGCATCCTGATAAGAACCCATGCGGCCGCGATTGAGAAATCCCAGCAGCTTCACTTTGCCATCATGGCCGAACAGCTTGTGCCGCTCTTCGGTTTCGACCACCGCTTCGAACTGGCTGAAATCGTCTTCCAGCGTCGTACCGTTGGGAATCTTCGACAGATCGAAGAGGCCAAGCCGCAAGGTCCACCAATCCTGCGTCCACTCCGCCGCCACGCCCGCCGAATAGCCCCAGGAATCGGCGGCATAGTCGAACGCACCGCCATCGATCAGCGACCAGTTGAGGAAATCGCCCCGCGGATCGTGCGCATATTGATTGGTATCGAACACGTCGCCGACGGAAAACTTGCCGGCCGTGATGGCCAGATTGTTCGCCGTCGTCGTTCCCGCCACCTGGTTCGCGGCGTCGTCCACCGTCTGCGACGCGCCGCCGAGGTCGATGGTCTGCTTCATGAACAGACGCTGCAACCGGAAATAAGGATGCACGTCGCCGATCTTGTAGGCCTCGCCGCTGGGAAAGCCCGCGACGCCGACCGTGTCGCTCAAGCCGAAACCCTGGTCGATTTCGGGGTTCACATAGATCGCGCCGCCATCCCACAGCCGCAGGCCGAGAAACAGCGTGGCATCGAACGTCTCGTCCCCCACGCTCTGCGGCGCAAGGCTGTTCGTCCCGCGATAGGGCGACGTGAAACTGGGATGATACTGATCGACGAAGGTCGTCTGGCCGTGCAGCGACAGGCCGTCATCCGCCAGCGCCGGACTTGCCGCCATCGCCACCCCCGCGAGCGCGGCGGCGTACCATCGGATTGCAGACATATCCCGCCATTCCTGAATCAGTCCGTGGACCGATGTAGCGGGAATGCGTGACAGGTCAAAAGGTTCAGATTTCCGCCAGCTCGAAATATTCCACGCCCTCGGCCATTGTGAAGCCGTCGACGATCTCGCCTTCGCGGCGATCCAGCGTTTTGGGCCGCCAGTCGGCGTGATAGAGGATTTGGCGGCTGCCATCCTCCCCCATGCCCGAAAGCGGAAGCTGCATATCCTCCACCAGAACCGGCCCGCCGGCGCGCGAATGAAATCTCTGCTGGCGGCGGCTGATCGCGCCCCGCGCGACGCGGGATGTCCGCTCAAGGCGCGCCTTGCGGTGTTCGGGCGGGGTCAGCGCGACGAGATCCTGTCCGGTGACGTCCATGCCCAGACCCATGCAGATGGCCGAACCGGCGAGACGGCAGCGTATGCTGACTCCAGGCTGGCAATCGAAAATCGCGATGCCGGGCAGATGCTTTTTGATGTGCGACGGGCTGATGGCGCCGCGCGGCGGCGGCGTGTTGCCGTCCCATAGCGACAGCCAATAGCGGGCGAGCGCGAGATTGGTCGCATTGAAACCCAGCGTATCGAGCGCCCGCACTGCCGCGCTCTTGTTCCATCCCGCCATCGCCCAATACCCCAATGCCGACGGCGCGGAGCCTAGGCCGCAGGCGTTAAGAGGGACTTATGGAATAGCGGACTCCTTCGTGAACATTTGGCCGCGGGACTTCTTCGTTTTGAAACAGATGATCGGATATTGCCGCGCCGCCTACGAATACGGTCTTTCCTTCCACCACGGGAAGTAAGGCGGCATATCGGTGGACACTTTCTGTGGGAATTGCGCCGGGCGCTTTTCCAGGAACGACACAACACCTTCCTTCACGTCTTCCGATGCGCCGCGTGAGTAGATGCCGCGACTGTCGATCTTGTGCGCTTCCATCGGATCGTCCATCGCAGACAGGCGCCACATCATCTGGCGGATCAGCGCCACGGACACCGGCGAAGTGTTGTCGCGGATTTCAACCGCGAGTTTGTGCGCATGCGCCAGCAATTCGTCGGCGTTGACGACGTGGCTGACGAGCCGCCCGCGCAGCGCTTCGGCGGCATCGAATACGCGGCCGGAGAAACACCATTCCAGCGCCTGCGCGATGCCGACGATTCGGGGCAGGAACCAGCTCGATGCCGCTTCCGGCACGATGCCGCGCCGGCTGAACACAAAGCCGAACCGCGCATTTTCCGAGGCGATGCGAACGTCCATGGCAAGCTGCATCGTTGCGCCGATGCCGACCGCGGGACCATTCACCGCCGCGATCACGGGCTTCAGGCACTTGTAGATCGCAAGCGTCACGCGGCCGCCGCCGTCGCGCACGCGCTCGTCGCTCCAATTGACGGTATCGATCGGGCCGGCATTGCGCGCTGCACGTTCCGGGTTTGCCGTCGCGTCGAACGTGGCCGCCCCCGCCGACAGATCGGCGCCGGCGCAGAAGGCACGGCCCGCCCCCGTCACGATCACCACGCGCACGCCGTCGTCACCGTTCACTTTCGTGAAGACGTCGATCATCTCGTTCATCATGGTCCCGGTGAAGGCGTTCAGCTTCTCCGGCCGGTGCAGCGTGAGCGTGAGAATCTGGTCTTTGACGTCGGCTTTGATCTGCTCGTAGGGACCGTAGGTCATGCGATGTCTCCAATTCATTTGAAGAGAGATTAGAATGGCGTCGGCCGATTGGGAATTGTGCGGAACCAAAGGATTCCGCAACGTCAACTAGCTGGCGCGCCGGATATTCTCTTCATGGCTCACCAGCATCGCCGTGAAATCGGCATGCAGCGCATCGTCGCGCACCTTCGGCAGCATCTCGCGCAGCTTCTTCACGACCCAGCCCTGCCCGCGATTGATGAATGCGATGCGTTCCTTCAAATCCTGTATCGCGAGACATTTCTCATAGAAAGCGCCGACACGGGGCGACGCGGCGCCGTCCAGTTGCGCGATCCATTTGAGCAGCATCGCGCACCAGCGCGCTTCGTCTTTCTGGATATCGCGCAGCAGATCGCGCGTCTCCGCGTCCCTTGCTTCCGTGGCGGAGCGCGCGGTGATGCGCGCACCGGCGCGTTCGGCCTCCAGCAATTCATTGCAAAACGCGATCAGCTCTTCGCGCGTCGCGTAACCGGCATATTGATTGCTGCTTTCATTGGCGTAGCAGACGGGCGAAGAGAGTTTTTCTTCCACCTCCAAAGCAGCGGTAGCCGCTTTTGGCAGCAACGCATCCGCTTCGGCGATAATCGCCGCGATGCGATCGGCGGCGGAGACGACATCCCTGATCGCACCGGACGCATTGCCCGCGTAAAGCGCCATCTTTTCGAAATCGCCGGTCATGTCCTTCAGCGGCGAATCTGTCGAGAACAGCCAGATGGTACGGCCGCCTTCCTTGCCGATGGCCTCGCGATGACCCGAAAAAGGGTCGCCATGTTCGCGGCGCGTCACCGAATTTTCCAGCACACGAACATGCGCGCCTTTCGGCCAGTTCACATGAAAGTCCTGTGTATGAACCGTCTCACCCGGTTTCGCGGCGACAAGGCGCTGCTTGTGATAGTCGTGCGCGAAAGACTCTTTCGTCGCCAGCAGCGCGGTGCCGAGCACGATGCCCTGCGCGCCGAGATTCAGCATCTCAACAAGATCGCGCCCGCTCGACATGCCGCCCGCCGCCAGCACCGGCACATCGGCATTCTTCACCACGCCGCGCACGATGTCGGCGCGCGGGGTCGTGCCGCGCACATGCCCGCCCGCTTCCACGCCTTGCGCGATCAATATCTGCGCGCCGGCCTTCTGCGCATCCTCCGCTTCGCCAATGCTGCCGACCTGACATACGACCAGAACGCCTTCGCCGCGCAAACGTTTCACGATCCCCGCCGACAAATCCCAGAACAGGCAGACGACCGGCACGCGCGCGGCCAGCACCGCGGCGATCTCCGCCTCCAGCAGATCGGGCTTGGTCGCTGCCGGGATGAGATTGACGCCGAAATCGCGATCCGTCGCGGCGCGCACTTTTTCGACTTCCGAAAGGATCAATTCCGGCGGCTCGCGCACCATGCCGAGAAAGCCGAAGCCGCCTGCGTTCGTCACCGCCGCGACCAGTTCGCTGCGCGACGGTCCGCCCATGCCTGCCAGCACGATAGGCAGTTCGCATCCCAGCAAATCGCAGACCGGTGTGTGCAGTTTCGGGTTCATGGCGTTTTCTTCTTCGTTTTCTTTTTTTTGTTCACGGTCTTTTTCGCAGGGCGGCCTTTGTGACTTTTCAAATATTCGGCGAGCACGATTGCCTGATTGTGCTTCTCATCCTTCGCGCCATAGAGCAGCGTCGCCGTTCCTTTCGCAGCTTTGCGCAGTTCGGCAACCGCATCCTTGTTGGCAGAAAGTTCTTTGCGATAGCGGCTGCGGAACTGGTGCCATTTGGGTTCTTCGTGGTGAAACCAGTTGCGCAGATCGTCTGACGGCGCGACATCCTTGATCCACACATCGATGGCGGTCTTCTTGACGCCACGCGGCCACAACCGATCGACCAATATGCGCGTGCCGTCGCCGCGTTCGGCCGGTTCATAGACGCGCTTCACCTTGATGGGCATAGGGTTTCTCCCGCCAGCAATGTTCGCGCGTTGATTGGTCCGGCACAACCATCGGCCGCGAAAAGCCGCACGGCAATTGGGGATCGCCTTGTCGCAGCCCCGGTTCGCCATGGCGGATGTAGAATGCTGCGCATGGAAAGCGAAAACCCGCGCCGCAAGCCTATCGACGACCGCATCGGTGAAGACACGATCCGCGCGCTCGTCTTCGGCTTCTATGCGAAAATCCGCAAAGACGAGACGCTCGGCCCCATCTTCGCGCGCGTGATCGGTGCCGACTGGGATCCGCATCTGGAAAAGATGTGCGATTTCTGGTCGTCGGTGATGCGCATGACCGGGCGCTACAAGGGCAATCCGATGGTCGCGCATATCCGGCTGAAGATGGTGCAACCGGAACACTTCACGCGCTGGCTCACGCTGTTCGGCGAAACCGCGCGCGAATTGTGCGAACCGGATGTCGCGGCGCTTTTCGTCGGCCGCGCGGAGAACATCGCCAAGAGTCTTCAGCTCGGCATGTTC
>DATCFN010000385.1:0-2904 GCA_036509475.1 Rhizomicrobium sp.
TCCGCGATGGCGAGCTCGCCGTCACGGCCTTCGCCGCGGGCCTCGTAGTACATCGCGTCCGCGAGGCATTCGCTCTGCGCCAGGATCCGCACGGCGGCCAGTTCGGATTCCGTCGGCGCCTGCTTGAACACAGGCGCGGGCTCCGCGACATCGGTGGCCGCGATCTGGGCCGCCGTCGGCAGCGCCACAATCGCGCGCGGGACGACGAGCGCGATATGGTCCGTGGACGGAGCATAGGCTGCGCAGGCGCCGGCCATGGTGAGCGACAGCGCGATAACACTTGCGACAATCATGTCGGCACGCCGAAGCGCGTCTTTGGTTTTTTTCTGCATAGGGGTCTTCGACACTCTTTTTGGATTTCAGTAATTCGAAATTCAAATTGATGCGTTGTTACGAACGAACGGAACCGCACCCCCTCAGGCGGTGCGGGTTGATGCCCGCTCAAATCCGAATCGTCAAATTAAAATTTTATAGATGGTGACACGGCGTCACGGAACCCTTGAAAATACCGGGTTTCCCTACGTCGTCCGTACACGGACTATTCACTTTCGTTCATCTTTATGAACGCCGCTTGCGCCGCCGCGAGGCGCGCAATCGGCACGCGGAATGGTGAACACGACACATAATCCAATCCCGAGTCGTGACAGAAACGGATCGAATCCGGGTCGCCACCATGCTCGCCGCAGATACCAAGCTTCAAATCGGCGCGTGTTTTGCGGCCACGCTCCGCTGCGATCTGTATCAATTCGCCGACGCCCTGCTGGTCGATCGACACAAACGGATCGCGCGCGATAACGCCCTTGGAAAGATAATCGGTGAGGAATCCGCCGGCGTCATCGCGGCTTATCCCGATGGTTGTTTGCGTCAGGTCGTTGGTGCCGAAGGAAAAGAACTGCGCGGTCTGTGCGATTTCACCGGCACGCAACGCAGCGCGTGGGAGTTCGATCATCGTCCCGATCATATAATCCGGGGCTTTCCCGCGTTCGGATTTTATCGCGGCGGCAACCGCCGTGATACGCGCGACCAGCATGTCCAGCTCGGTCTTGAACGCCACAAGCGGGATCATGATTTCCAGCTGCACCGGCTTGCCACCCGCTTCGGCCACGTTCAGCGCCGCTTCCAGGATGGCGCGGGCCTGCATCTCGTAGATTTCGGGATAGGTGATGCCCAATCGGCAGCCGCGATGACCAAGCATCGGATTGGATTCGTGCAACGCAATCAGGCGCGCGCGCAATTTCGCCGGCGTCGATCCCGCGGCTTTCGCGACTTCGGCAATCTCGTCTTCCCTGTGCGGCAGAAATTCGTGCAGCGGCGGATCGAGCAGGCGAATGGTGACAGGCAATCCTTCCATCACCTTGAAAATGCCTTCGAAATCACTGCGTTGCATGGGCAGCAGTTTCGACAACGCGGCCTCGCGCTGTGTTTTCTCGTCTGCCAAGATCATCTGGCGCACGGCCAGAATCCGGTCCGGCTCGAAGAACATGTGCTCGGTGCGGCAAAGCCCGATGCCTTCGGCGCCGAATTTGCGCGCCACATCCGCATCCGCGGGCGTGTCGGCATTGGCGCGCACTTTCAAAGTGCGGATGGAATCCGCCCAGCCCATCAGCGTTTCAAAATCGCCGGTCAATTCCGGCTGCAAGGTCGGCACGCGGCCCTTGAACACCTGCCCGCTGGCGCCGTCGATGGTGATGATGTCACCGCGCTTGATGATGTGCGGCCCGCAGGTCATCACGCCTGCGGCCATATCGATCTTCACCATGCCCGCGCCGGAGACGCAGGGCCGGCCCATGCCACGCGCCACGACGGCGGCGTGGCTGGTCATGCCGCCGCGCGCGGTGAGGATTCCGCGCGCCGCATGCATGCCGTGAATGTCTTCCGGCGACGTTTCGGTACGCACCAGAATGACGTCGTGTTTGTTGGCGGCGAGTTTCTCCGCTTCATCGGCTGTGAACGCGACTTCGCCCGTGGCGGCACCCGGCGACGCCGCCAATCCCACGGCGATCTGCTCCTTCGCGGCTTTCGGATCGAGCGTGGGATGCAGCAACTGGTCCAGCGCCGACGGCTCGACGCGGCCCACCGCCGTCTGCTTGTCGATCACGCCTTCGCGCACCATGTCCACGGCAACCTTCAGCGCCGCTTCCGCGGTGCGTTTTCCGCTGCGGGTCTGGAGCATGAAGAGCTTGCCTTCCTGCACCGTGAATTCGACGTCCTGCATGTCGCGGTAATGGGCTTCGAGTTTTTTGCCAATGGCGTCGAGTTCGGCGAAGGCCGCGGGCATGGCTTCCTGCATCGACGGTTTCTTGCCGCCCTGCCGGTCGCGCACGATTTTGGAAATCGGCTGCGGCGTGCGGATACCGGCGACGACATCCTCGCCCTGCGCGTTGATGAGAAATTCGCCGTAGAGCAGATGCTCGCCGGTCGAAGGATCGCGCGTGAAGGCGACGCCGGTGGCGGATGTCTCGCCGCGATTGCCGAACACCATCGCCTGCACCGTCACCGCCGTGCCCCAATCTTCGGGAATATGGTTCAGGCGGCGATAGGTGTTGGCGCGCGACGAATGCCACGAACCGAACACCGCGCCGATCGAGCCCCACAGTTGATCGCGCACGTCGTCGGGAAACGGTTTGCCCAATTCCTTGCGCACATGATCCTTGTAAAGCTGCGCGATGTGCTTGAGGTCGTCGGCTTCCAGCTCGGTATCGAGTTCGTATCCTTTGTTTTCTTTTTCGCTGTCGAGGATTTCCTCGAACATCGCGTGTTCGACGCCCAACACGACGTTGGAATACATCTGTATGAAGCGGCGATAGCTGTCATAGGCGAAACGCGGATTGCCGGTGAGCTTCGCAAGACCTTCGGTGGTCTGCGCGTTGAGACCAAGGTTCAGCACCGTGTCCATCATGCCCG
>DATCFN010000386.1:0-6531 GCA_036509475.1 Rhizomicrobium sp.
GCCTCCGGGTCAGGAATATCGCCGCCGGCCGGAACGTAGAAATTGTGGATCTCGATGCCGTTTTCGAGCGTCGCGCACATGTGGCGGCTGTCGCCCTTTTTACAGAACTCGCGTGCTGCGGTTTTGGCGAAGGGCAGCTTCGAGAGCACCGCGACCCCGTGATAGCCCTTCTGGCCGTTGATGGCCTGATGGACGTAACCCAGCCGGGCAAAACCCTCGGCCGGGAAAAGCTCGTTGATGACCTTGGTTTCCTGCAGGCAGAGCACGTCCGGGGCCTGCTCCTCCAGGAGCCGGGCGACGATGGGAAAGCGCAGCCGGACCGAGTTGATATTCCAGGTCGCGACCCTCATTTTCTGACATTCCTCCCATGCGTGCAGTGCAACACAAAACGCCCTGTATGATATTTTTCTTTTATAACAATAAGTTAGATTGTTTTCTGTGGAGATTATTAATCTGTAAATACTGAATACTTCTCAAATCATTCATTGAACTTATCCGCTGCCGGCCTAAATCACCTCTGTCCGGCAATGAGGCTGGAAACAAATTTCAGGACGCCGGTCCCCTCAGACCGGCCAATTCAGGAGAGGCACCATGACCAACATTACCCTTCAGGCCCCGAAGCAGACGCCCCGTTTCGAAGGCACCATTTCCAACCTGCTGATGGCGGCGACCGTCATCCTCACGGGCTTCCTGTCGCTGGCGATGTTCGCCAGCTGACATTAGCGGTTTCGGACGTTCCGTTGGTCAAGGCTCCCACCTTGCGGAATGTCCTGAAGCGGCCAGCGGGCCTTCGGCGCGATCCCCAAGCCGTCGAACAGACCTAGCTGGCTTCGTTCAACCCCTGCCCAGGCGACCATCGCGGCATTGTCCGTGCAAAGTCCGGGCGGGGGTATTTTTTTCGAAAACCCCTCTTCCGCGCAAAGCTGCGCAATCGCGCCGCCAATGGCGCGATTGGCCGCAACACCGCCCGCCACGACGAAATCCGGCGTGGCCGTGTCGGCGAAATCGCGCCGGAACATCGCCATCGCGGCGCGCGAACGCTCCATCAGAATGTCCAGCACGGCCTGTTGAAACGACGCGGCGAGATCGGCGCGCGCCGCATCGGTGAAAGTTTCGTCGCGCACGATCTGGCGCACCGCCGTCTTTAACCCGGAAAAAGAAAAGTCCGCACCGCCGCGTCCGCGCAAAGGCCGTGGCAATGCGAAACGCTTGCCGTTGCCGGTTTTGGCGAGCGCCTCGACGTTCGGTCCACCCGGATAGGCCAGACCCAGAAGCTTGGCGACCTTGTCGAACGCCTCGCCCACGGCATCGTCGATGGTCGTGCCGTAAAGACGGAATTTCCCGACACCTTCGACGGCCAGCAACTGGCAATGGCCACCGGAAATCAGAAGCAGCACGAAAGGAAACGCCGCGCCGTTCGTCATCCGCGCGGTGAGCGCATGGGCTTCCAGATGATTGACGGCGATCAGCGGTTTGCCGCTCGCCAGCGCCAGCGCCTTCGCGGTGGTCAGCCCCACCATCACGCCGCCGATCAGTCCTGGCCCCGCCGTCGCGGCGATGGCATCGAGATCGGCAAGTTCGAGTTTGGCCTCCGCCAGCGCCTGTTCGATCAGCCGATCGAGGGCTTCGATATGCGCGCGCGCCGCGATCTCCGGCACCACGCCGCCATAGGGCGCGTGATCCTCCAACTGGCTGAGCACGACATTCGACAGGATCGTGCCGGGACCGGGCGCGCGGCCGCGCACCACCGATGCGGCGGTTTCGTCGCAGCTTGTTTCGAGGCCCAGAACCGTGAATTCGCGCAAGGCGCGTTCGCCCATGCTAGTTTTGCCGGGCACCACTAGCGCGAAACGACGCCATGCCGCAAAGCCCTCTTCGCCTCGGAACCAGAGGCTCCAAACTCGCCCTCGCGCAGGCCCATATGGTGCAGGCGCAACTGGCGGAACGCGGGCTTGGCGCGGTCGAGATCGTGGTGCTGAAAACCAGCGGCGACCGCATCCAGGATCGCTCGCTGGCCGATGCGGGCGGCAAAGGCCTGTTCACGAAAGAGCTGGAAGACGCGCTGCTGGACGCACGCATCGATCTGGCCGTCCACTCGATGAAGGACGTGCCGGTCGCGATCCCGCCCGGTCTTTCCATCGCGGCGGTATTGGCGCGCGAAGATCCGCGCGATGCCTTTCTTTCGCACAAGGCGAAGAGTCTGGCCGAACTGCCGAAGGGCGCGATTGTCGGCACGTCATCCGTGCGCCGCCACGCGCAAGTGGCGCGGGCGCGGCCCGATCTGGATATTCGTTTGCTACGCGGCAATGTCGACACAAGACTGGCGAAACTCGACGCCAGCGAATTCGACGCGATCCTGCTGGCGCTCGCCGGATTGAAACGGCTGGGGCTGGCCGAACGCGCGACAACTGTTCTGGAACCGGAGGACTGGCTGCCCGCGCTGGCGCAAGGCGCGGTGGGAATCGAAATCCGCAAAACCGACACGCATGCGCGCGAGATCGTCACGCAGCTGAACGACAAGACGACGGAAGTCGTGCTGGATTGCGAGCGCGCCTTCCAGTTCGCACTGGATGGTTCGTGCCGCACCTCGATGGGTGGCCTCGCCACCTTTACAAACAATGTGCTGACCTTTCACGGTGAAGTGCTGGCGCCCGACGGCAGCGATGCCGTGGAAACGGCGTTCGAAAAAAACCTCGGCCACGATCCGCGCAATCATGCGCAGCAACTCGGCCGCGAAGCTGGCGAAGCGTTGAAACCGCGCGCGGCGAAGTGGCTACAAATCTGATGCGCGTGTTGGTGACGCGGCCGATTGAAGATGCTCCGGAGATCGCGGACAGACTCAAAATGCGCGGCCATAGCGCCTTGATCGCACCGCTGCTGCAAATCCGTTTCCACGACGGCCCGGAGATTTCGCTGGACGGCGTGCAGGCGATCCTCGCCACCAGCGCCAATGGCGTGCGCGCCATCATGCGGCGGACACCGCGCCGCGACGTGGCGCTGTTCGCGGTGGGTCCGCAAACCGCGCATGAAGCCGAACGCGCCGGCTTCCTTCACGTCAAAAATGCGCAAGGCGACGGCGATGCGCTGGCGCGCGCAACGCGCAAATGGGCGGACCCCGGCAAAGGCGCGCTGCTCCACGCCGCCGGCGCGGAGGCCCCAAAATCGCTGGCAGTAGCTTTGGCCCAAACAGGCTTCACGGTGCGGCGCGAAGTTCTTTACGAAGCGGTGTCCGAAACACATTTGCCGGACCGCGCGGCCGCGGCACTGCGCGGCGGCGAGATCGACGCGGTTCTGCATTTCTCGCCGCGCAGCGCGCGCGTTTTCCGCGAATGTGCCCTGCGGGAGAAGTTGGCGGGAAACTGCGCCAACGTCATGGCGCTCTGCATAAGCCCGGCGACCGCTTCGGCGTTGAACGGGTTAACTTTCCGAGAGATTCGCGTGGCCGAAACGCCCGACCAGGCGGCTCTTTTGACCCTCCTTCCCTAGCCGTCCTGCCGGTGTCCCTGTAGCGTTCGCCGTCACCGGCGCGCGTCGCGCCACCGGGTAAAGCCATGAGCGATACGGACTCGCGCGAACGTCCTTTTACGGCGCTTCCCAAAAGCGAAAGCGAAGACGCGCCGGTGCGCGAAACGCGCATGCGGGCCTTCGAATTGTCGGAAGCGATTGTCGTGTTCGTGCTTTTGCTGATCGCGGCGGGATCGGGCGGGCTGATCGCGGTTTATTGGCCGTGGAATCAAGGCGAGTCGGCGGCGAATGCCGAACGGCTCACGGCACTGGAAATGCGCCTCGGGCAACTTGCGGCCACGCATCCCGGCGCGACGACGGAAGCCTCCGCCGAAGAACGCAAACTGCTCGACACGTTGAAGGCGCGCGTCGGCGGCGACGAAGCGCGTCTGTCGGTGCTGGAACGATCGGGCGGCCTGCCACAAGGCGCGGATGCCGGCCCGCTCAAACTATCGCTCGACCAACTATCCGCGCGCATCGCGGCGCTTGAGGCCACGGCGCCGCCCGCCGATCTTGCACAGCGTCTGGACAGCTTCGCATCCAAGACGGACGACGCGGCGCTGGGCGCGCGCGTGGCGCGATTGGAAAGCCGCGATCCCGATGCGGTGATGAAACGCGCCGCCGCCATTCTGGCGCTCTCCGATCTGGAGCGTGCCGGCGCGGAAGGTGCGCCCTATACGCGCGAACTTGTGACCTTGACGGCCCTGTTGCCGGACGCGCCGCAATTTCGCCAACTCGCACCGTTTGCGCATAGCGGCGTGGCGACGCGCGCGATGCTGAGCGCGCAGCTTTCCCGCCAGGCCGACCACATCATTGCCGCCGACCGCGAAGCGCAGGCCAAAAACTGGTTTCAAAAAATGTGGCTTCACGTCGAGGGGCTTGTGAGCATCCGTCCGGTTGGCGACGTGAAAGGCGATTCCACGCCGGCGCGTATCGCGCGCGCGGAAGTCGCCATGCGCGGCGGCGATCTTCAGGCAGCGGTGACGCAGTTGAACGGCCTTGATCTTGCGGCGCGCGCAGCAGCGAAGCCTTGGGTCGATGCGGCGAACGCGCGGCTGGGTTTGGAAAGCGCGCTGCGCGATCTTTCCGACCGCGTGGTGGCGATGCTGAACACGCCGCTTGCCGAAGCCGCGCCGTCCGCCGCCGCGCCGCCACCCGCTGTCGTGGTGCCCGCGAAATGAGACGGCTGCTTTCCATTCTGGTCGTGGCCGGGTTGATCGCAGCCGGCATCGCATGGATCGCGGATCGTCAGGGCGAGCTGCAATTTCTGATCGACGGTTATGAAGTGCGCATGAGCGCGGGCGTCGCCATCTCGCTGTTTATCGCGATCGCGGCGGCCATCGCTTTTCTGACGCGCATGGTGGCGTTGATCCTGTCCGGTCCCGGCGCCATCGGCAGTTGGTGGCGCGGCCGCCAGACACGCCGTGGCAATGAAGCGCTGTCGCGCGGCCTTGTGGCGGCGGCGGCAGGCGATGCGGCGGAAGCGCGGCGTCATGCCGGGAAAGTCGGATCGCTGCTCGGCTCACCGCCTTTGGCGTTGCTGCTGACGGCGCAGGCGGCGCAACTCGACGGCAACGACAATGCGCAAGGCGATGCCTATCGCGCCATGCTGGCCCATCCCGAAACCGAATTTCTCGGCCTGCGCGGCTTGTTCATGCAGGCGATGCGGGCGGGCGATTCCGATGAAGCAGCACGCTTTGCCGCGCGCGCGCATGTTTTGAAACCGCGCGCTGCATGGGCCACCAACGCGTTGTTCGATCTCAAATCCGCGAGCGGCGCCTGGGCCGAAGCCAGATCGGTTCTCGACGATGCCGCCAAAAACAAAATGATCGATCCGGATGTCGCCAGCCGGCGGCGCGCCGTACTTCTCACCGCCGAAGCGATGGAGCTGGATAGAAGCGGCGAAAGCGAGCCGGCCTTGGCGATGGCGCAGGAGGCGCTGGATCTGGCGCCGGGACTGGAGCCTGCCGCCGCGCTCGCCGCGCGAAAATTCGCTGCGACCGGCCGGGCCTGGCGCGCGCAGGATGTGATCGAAGCGGCGTGGCCGCAATCGCCGCATCCCGACCTCGCCGCCATCTATGCCGCGATCCGGCCGCTGGAGTCCGAAGCCGAGCGCGCGCGGCGGATGAAGGGTCTTG
Organism: Rhizomicrobium sp.; assembly: GCA_036509475.1. Lineage (GTDB taxonomy): Bacteria > Pseudomonadota > Alphaproteobacteria > Micropepsales > Micropepsaceae > Rhizomicrobium. The sequence goes on from DATCFN010000386.1 coordinate 5,643, forward strand.
CCCATCTCAACCGCGATCATTTCGAAAGCCGCATTTTGGAAGCAGAGCAGGCAGCCAATCTCGAACAGTGGAGCGAAGCGCGCCGTGTCCTCGCGCCGCTGGCGGGCGGCTTCGCCAGTGCGCGTGTCTGCGCGTTGATGGCGGAGATCGAACAGAGCGAAAAGCACGACGCTGCCGCCGCGCATGCCTGGCTCTCCCAGGCGGTGCGCGCGCCGCGCGATGCGGATTGGCGCTGCGAGAATTGCAGCTGGAGTTCGGCGGACTGGCATGCGGTCTGCGCGCATTGCGGTGCCTTCGACTCGCTAACATGGACAACGCCGATGGTGGGCGTGCTGGCGACATTGCCGGGCGCACCGCATGACGCGCGGCTGGCTGCCGATGCGGCGCACGCTTTCCTCACCGCGCGAGAGGACGAACAGTATCCGGCGGCGCGGCCACGGCTTGAACCGCGCAAGATCAAGACCAGCCTGGAGCAGGCCGAACGCGGTTTTGTGGAAATGCCGCGGCCACCGGACGATCCGGGCCCGGGTGGCGACGATATTTTCGAAGCGGAAACTTTTGCAAACAACGGGGGATTTTGATGGGTAGATTTCTGACGGGGTTGGTTGTCGTTCTGGCGCTGCTGGCCGGCGCGTTCTGGTATTTCAGCGATCCGGATATTTCGCGCGCCAAGCTGGAGGCGAAATACGCAACGCCGCCATCCGAGTTCATCATGCTGCCCGATGGCGCGCGCGCCCATGTGCGCGATCAGGGATTGAAGACCGGGCCGGTTCTTGTGCTGATCCACGGTTCCAACGCGTCGCTCTTCACCTGGGAGCCTTGGGTCTCGCGCCTGTTCCAGAATTTCCGCATCGTCTCGATGGACATGCCGGGCCACGGGCTGACCGGC
>DATCFN010000387.1:0-2790 GCA_036509475.1 Rhizomicrobium sp.
CGCGCCGGCGATGAAGGCCGCTTCGAGGTTTGCCTCCGCACCGAACAGACCGACTAGCGCGAGCGCGGTCGAAACCTGGGTGCCATTGAGAAGGGCAAGGCCTTCTTTCGCTTCCAACACCAGTGGCATAAGGCCTGCGCGCTTCAAAGCTTCGCCGCCACTGACGCGTTCACCGTTCACATGCGCGAAGCCTTCGCCGATCAGCACGCAGGACATGTGCGCCAGCGGCGCCAGATCACCAGATGCGCCGACCGATCCCTGCGCCGGAATTTCCGGCAGGATGTTTTTGTTTAGAAGATCAAGCAGCCGCTCCACCACCACGCGCCGTACGCCGGAATGCCCGCGCGCCAGCGACGAAATCTTCAGCGCGATGACGAGACGCACGACGCCATCCGGAAGAGCCACGCCGACGCCGGTGGCATGGCTCAGAACCAGATTGCGCTGCAGGCGTTTCAGGTCACTTTCGGGAATTCGCGTCGTCGCCAGCTTTCCGAAGCCAGTGTTGACGCCATAGATCGTTTCACCGGAGGCCAATGCCGTTTCGACGGTTCTACGCGAGCGTTCGATTGCCTCCCACGCGCCGGATGCCAGCGAGATTTTGGAAGCGCTGCCTTCAGCGATCTGCCGCCACAAGGATAATTTGGATTTTCCGGGTTCGATAACGAGGTCGGCCATGTTGTGCGAATCCGTGAAAGACGCGTTCTTTTCGCGCCCCCTGCGGACGGCGGCAAGGGCGCTTGTTGACTCTCTGATTTTCGACGTACATTGTACGAGTACCCCGTACGAGAAAACCCATGCCCCGCATTTTGTCCGGCGACGAATTGGAAGGAGTGCGCGCCGAAATCGGCGCGGCGGCGGCGCGGCTATATGCCAAGGGTGGCCTCGATGCGATCACCATGCGCGACCTCGCCAAAGTGATTGGCCGCAGCCCGATGGGCCTCTATCGCTATTTCAAGGACCGCGACGAGATCGTGGCCTATCTACGCACCGATGCGTTCAACCGCTTTTCCGATGCGCTGGAAAAAGCATTCGTGTCGGGTAGCGATGCCTTCGCGCGCGCCCGTGCGGTAGGCCGTGCCTATCTCGATTTCGCGCTCAAGAATCCCGAAAGCTACCGGCTGATGTTCGACATGAGTCAGCCGGATCAGACGCCGTATCCGGAACTTGCCTCCGCCTCCGCGCGCGCCAACCAGACCGTGACGCGCCATGTCATCGATCTTGTCGGCGCGGGCATCGTGCAGGGCGATCCGCTGAAGGTTGGGCGCGCACTGTGGGCCGCGGCGCATGGCGTGATCGTGCTGCATCTCGCAGGCCGCGTTTCCGGTGAGGACATGCATGACTTCTATATAGAGACGATGCGTATCGCCTTTCGCGGCGCGCGCGCGACCGCATCTCGCCTCCCAATCAAATCAACAAAGAAGGCCGCGACGCGGTAGCTCTTCAAAAATATCGTCAACCACAACCCAGGAACTCCCATGGCTCTTTCCGGCGCATTGAAACAACCGCTTCGCATTCCCGTGATCGGCTCGCCGCTCTTTATCGTGTCGGGGCCGGAATTGGTCATCGCGCAATGCAAAGCCGGTATTGTCGGCTCGTTCCCCGCATTGAACGCGCGGCCCGAGCCGGTGCTGGAAGAATGGATCGTCCGCATCAAGATCGAACTGGCGGCGTGGGAAAAACAGACCGGCAAGAAGGCTGCGCCATTCGCCATCAACCAGATATGTCATTCGTCCAACGACCGGCTGAAACACGACATCGAAGTGTGCACGCGCCAGCAGGTGCCGATCATCATCACCTCGTTGCGTGCGCCGGCCGAAGTCGTTACGGCCGCGCATTCTTATGGCGGGATCGTGCTGCACGACATCATTAATATCCGCCACGCAAAAAAAGCGGTGGACGAGGGTGTCGATGGTTTGATTCCGGTCTGCGCGGGCGCTGGCGGACATGCGGGGGTGCTCAGTCCCTTCGCGCTCGTCGCGGAGTTGCGCACGTTCTTCAACGGCATCCTCGCGCTTTCGGGATCCATCGCGAACGGCCGCTCCATTCTCGCCGCACAGGCGCTCGGGGCGGACTTCGCTTACATGGGTACGCGCTTCATCGCCACCCAGGAAGCCAACGCACCCGCTGCTTATAAAGAAGCTTTGGTGGAAGCGGCGAGCGGCGGCGACATTATTTATTCCAATCTGTTCACCGGCGTACATGGCAATTACCTGCGCTCGTCCGTTATCGCGGCGGGCATTGATCCCGACAACATGCCAGTGTCCGACAAATCGGCGATGAATTTTGGCTCCGGCGGCAACACGAAACAGAAAGCCTGGCGCGACATCTGGGGCGCCGGGCAGGGCGTGGGCCAGATCGCCGACGCGCCGACCGTCGAGGAACTGGTCTCGCGGCTGGAAGCCGAATATCGCAATGCCAAGCACGCTTTGGCGGCATAGGGTCTTTGAATAGGGGCACCTGCGCGGAAATCGCTCAGAATCCCGGCTTTTTGGCGAACATCGCTTGATTTTGAAGGGGGCGGCACCTAGTTTCCGCCCCCTTCGCTTTATATAAGCGCCGGAGCGTTTCAGTCGTTCTTTGTGCAGTTGTAGCTCAGTTGGTTAGAGCGCCGGATTGTGGATCCGGAGGTCGGTGGTTCGAGCCCACCCAACTGTACCATTTGCATCAACCACTTATGAAGTTACCTATATGACGGCCTTCAGTTCGGGTGGGATTGATTGGTGGGACTTCACGTGGCGTTCTAAACATAAAGCGCGCGTTTATCGTCAACGTTTCTGTCACGGCAATTAG
>DATCFN010000388.1:0-5045 GCA_036509475.1 Rhizomicrobium sp.
GCTTTTGCTGCGTAATGAGCAAAGCCCTGCGCGCCGGATGCAAACAGCGCGTCGCTGAAGAACTGGCGCGCGAAAGTGTCGTCATCCAGTTTGCCGTCGGCGTCATAGATCGCGCGAACCGCCGCGACCTGGTCGCCCAGCGGCTTGAGCAGGCTGTCATTCGTCATGCCTATGCTCGTCATCAGCGTGGCTTCGTCGCTGTTCGAACCGGCCATGTAGGCGGCTTTTGCGATCTTTCCCTGCGCAAACGACGTTGCGACCTGATCGGTCAGCACGGTGCCGTCGACCATCGGGCCGCCGCCGCCGGAATCGTCCTTGGGCTCGTCCTTGATGATATCGGCCGTTGAAACAGACCGCAGCGCTTTCAACTGCTCCGCTCCGGTGCTCGCAACGCCCATGCGCTGCGCAAATCCGGCGGCCATAGTTTTCGCTTCTGTTTCGGTTGAGGTGTGAATGAGGCCAAGGCCGGATTCCGAAATCGCCTTTGTGAAAAGACCGCGCGCCAAGGGCGACACCATCATGTCGTTGACGCTCATGCCGCCGGCCGATTCACCGAAGATGGTGACGTTGTTCGGATCGCCTCCGAAGGCCGCGATGTTCTTCTGCACCCATTTCAACGCCGCGATCTGATCCAGCAGACCGTAATTGCCGTGCGGCTCGTCGGGATGCTCGGCCGCGAGCGCCGGCAGATCGAGGAAGCCGAACCATCCCAGGCGGTAGTTGAGCGTGACGACGATGACGCCGTGCTGTGCCAACTCCATACCGTCATAAAGCGATGAGGCGGAACTACCCTCGCGGAAACCGCCGCCATAAATCCACACCATCACCGGCAGCTTCGCAGCAGGCGCGACATTCGGCGACCACACGTTCAGCGACAGGCAATCTTCGCTCTCGCGATGCGTTTCGAAGACGGCACGCCCGACGGGACGCGGCGCCTGCGGGCATATCGCGCCGAACTGGCTGGCATCGCGCGCACCGGTCCATGTGGGTGCCGGTTGCGGGGCACGCCAGCGCAGGTCGCGAACCGGCGGCGCGGCAAACGGAATATCCTTGAAGACGGAAACGCCGCTATCCGTTGTTCCCGACAGCAGGCCCTGTGAAATCGTAACCTGCGGACCGGCGGCCATCGCCGGCGCGGCGATCAAACAGCAGGCGGCCAACGCCACGATGAATTTGTGCATATCTGTCCCCCAGACGCCCGCGCCATGTCGGGCGCGGGCTTTATCCCGGAGATCAGTCTAACGCGGTTTGCGGAAGCGGAAAGCGAATTGATCGGTGTGACCGCGGATCGAGGCGTCGAAGACCTTTACCTTGTGATCGTCGGCGGCGTTGTGCAGCACGGTGCTTTCCGCCTCAAACACAAAGCCGGCCATCGGCACCTGGGCTCTCACGACTGCGGGATCGACGCGGTGCAGCGTGTCGGTGTCGCGCGTGCCCGATCCGGCTTCCGCCACATGATCGATGACGACATAGATGCCGCCGGGCTTCAGAGCATTGGACACCGCGTCGTTGAGCAGCTTGGTGTCGGTCGGCCCCATAAACTTGTCGAAATAGTCGTGATAGTTTTGCGACGTCCAGACGACATCGGCCTTCACCGGAATACTAAGCGCGGCCGCCGGCTCGTTCAGGAGCGTGACATTCGCGTAATGCGGGTCCTTGGCCAATGCTTGCGTCAGCGGCACTTCCTCGGCGTCCTCGTTTGCGTATTCGGTTGGCCAGATCATGTAGACATGGCCGGTCGGCCCGACGATGGCGCTGAAGATTCGCGTCCAGTAACCGCTTCCGGGAATGAGATCGACAACCGTGTCGCCCGGCTTGACCTGCGCGAAGGCCATGAGTTCGGCGGCATGGCGGCGCGCATCGGCCGGCTTGTCGGCATTGCGTGCCGGATCGGCGATCGCCGCCGTGATGGCTTCGGTGACTTTCTTGTCGATAGCGGCCGCATGAGCGCAGAGCGGTGTGAAGCTCAGAGCCGCGACAAGCGCGATGGCGATCGGTTTCATGGCTTTCCCCGTTTATGACGAAGGGAGCCTAACAAAACCGCGCGACGGCAAGCATCACGAAACCGTCAAATGCTGATTTGCGTGCCCAGTTCGACCACGCGATTGGGCGGCAGACGAAAGAACCGCGCCGGTGAATAGGCGTTGGAAGCGAGCCACGTATAGAGCGCGATGCGCCAGGGCGCCAAAACCGGATTGCTCGCCGGCACTAGAAGCTCGCGGCCGACGAAGAACGTCGTCATGTCCGGATCGATCACCAACGCTTGCGAGCGGGCCGCCAGAAGGCCTTCGGGAATGTTCGGCATTTCAAAAAAGCCGTAATGCATTTTTACGCCAAAGAATCCCTTGCCGAGCTTTTCCACTTCGACACGCCGGCTGAGCGGAACGACAGGTATGTCCTCGACAACAACACTGAGCAGCACCACGCGCTCATGCAACAGCCGATAGTGCTTGAGACTGTGCAACATCGTGCCGGGCGTCAGATCGGTGCGCGGCGTCAGAAATATGGCGGTGCCTGCGATGCGTTGCGCGGTTTTGTCGGCGCGTTCCAGAAACAGCGGCATCGGTAGCGCGCCATCGCGCAACCGCTCCAGATGGACCCTGCGCCCGACGCGCCATGTGTCCATCACGACGAATACGGCAGCAGCGGCGGCAAGCGGCAACCAGCCGCCCTCCATGACCTTGAGTGTATTGGCGGACAGGAACGCCAGATCGACGAGACCCAGAACGCCGAATACGCCGATGACCGCCCAGAGCGGCCAGCGCCAGCGCCGCAGCGCCACCACGCCAACGAGGAAGGTGCTGATGACCATGACGCCCGTGACCGCGATGCCATAGGCCGATGCCAGCGCGTCGGAGGTTTTGAAGATCAGCACGATCAGGATTACGCCGACGCAGAGCAGGGCATTGATGCGCGGCACATAGATCTGGCCCTGTTCGGTCGCCGACGTGTGACGAACTTCCATGCGTGGAAGCTGACCCAACTGCACCGCTTGTTGCGTGATCGAGAAGACACCGGAGATCACCGCCTGCGATGCGATGACCGTGGCACAAGCCGCGAGCAGCACCAGCGGATAATGCGCCCAATGCGGCGCCAGCGAATAAAACAGATAGGGCGTCGCAGCCGGATTGACGAGCAGCATCGCGCCCTGGCCGAAATAGTTCAGCAACAGAGCCGGCAGCGCGAAGAATACCCACGCATTGCGGATCGGTCTTTTTCCGAAGTGGCCCATATCGGCGTAAAGCGCCTCGCAGCCCGTCACCGCCAGCACGACAGAGCCGAGCGCGACGAAGGCAATCCAGGGTTCGTGGCGAAAGAGATTTACCGCATAGATCGGATTGGCGGCCGCCAGGATGCCCGGCGCTTTCACGATTGCCATGGCGCCCAGCACACCCAGCACGATGAACCAGACAACCATGACCGGTCCGAACAGCCGGCCGATATGCTCCGTGCCGTGGCGCTGAATCACAAAAACCCCAAACAGGATGATCAGAGAAAGCGGCATCACGAAGCGCGCCAGAGCAGGGGCCTCCGAGCCGATGCCCTCGATGGCGCTCAGCACCGAAACGGCCGGCGTCAGCATCCCGTCGCCGTAAAACAGCGCAAGGCCCAGCAACGCAACGAGACCGATCGCCGTCTTCACGCGGCGGCTGAGGCCTGTCACGCGATGGGCAAGTGCGGCGAGCGCGAGAATGCCGCCTTCGCCGTCATTGTCGGCGCGCATGATGAAGACGACATACTTGATCGTCACGACGACAATGAGCGCCCAGAAAATTAGCGACAGAACGCCCATGACCGCGAGGACGCCCGGAACGTCGCCGCCGGCGGCGATGGCGGACTGCTTCATGGCGTAGAGCGGGCTCGTTCCGATGTCGCCGAACACCACGCCCAACGCACCGACGGTGAGCCCCATCTCGCGATGCATCGTCGGATTGGCTCTATGTCCGGGCGGTAAATCCGCAGGCTCTGAACTCGTCATGAAAATCCTAGATCGTGATCTGCGTGCCCAATTCGACGACGCGATTGGGCGGCAGGTGATAAAAACGCGCCGGAGACAAGGCGGAAGACGCCAGGCGCATATAGACCCAGGTGCGCCAGCGGCCCAGCGCGGAATGTTCGGCGGGCACCAATGTTTCGTGGCCGATGAAGAAAGTCGCGGTTTCCACGTCGATGGCAAGACCGAAAGGCCGCGCATCTTCCAGCGCGCGGGGGACATCCGGCGACTCGAAGAAGCCGACATGGATGTCGAGATTGTAGAAACCTTTGCCGAGCTTTTGCACGGTGATGCGTTTGGCCGGTTGCACCAGCGGTGTATCGGCCACGACGACATGCGCCAGGATCACGCGCTCATGCAGCACCTTGTTGTGCTTCAGATTGTGCAGCAGCGCGCCGGGTACGGCATCGCCGCGCGCCGAGAGGAAAATCGCGGTGCCGGCGACGCGCATCGGCGTCTTATCTGCCCGGTCGAGAAACAGTTCGAGCGGCATGGCTTCGCTGCGCACTTTTTCGATATGCGCGCGCCGTCCCAGCCGCCAGGTTTCCATCAGGAGGAAGGTGGCGGCCGCCACGGCCAACGGCAGCCAGCCGCCTTCGGGGATTTTCAGCATGTTCGCGGCGAGGAACAAAATGTCGATGGCGGCGAGCAGTCCAAACAGCACGACGGTGAGCTTGATGTCCCATTTCCATTGTCGCGTGGCGACCAGCGACACGTTGAAAGTGTCGATCACCATCACGCCCGTCACCGCGATGCCATAGGCGGAGGCCAACGCCGCGGAGCTTTTGAAAATCAGCACGATCAGCACCACGCCGATGCACAACACGGCGTTCATGCGCGGCACATAGATCTGGCCATAGTCGGTCGCGGAGGTGTGGCGGATTTCCATGCGCGGCAGTTGGCCGAGCTGCACCGATTGGCGGGTGATGGAGAAGACCCCCGAAATGACCGCCTGGCTGGCGATGACGGTGGCGACGGTGGCCAGCGCCACCAGCGGATAATGCAGCCCGTTGGGGGCGAGGCCGTAGAACGGGCTTGCCAGCGCCAGCGG
>DATCFN010000389.1:0-3091 GCA_036509475.1 Rhizomicrobium sp.
AATTGCAGATCGGGCGTGTCCAGATCGGGACGGCTTTTCAGAAACGCGCCGGATTCCAGACCCTGGCTGGTGGCGAGGCCCGTTCCGGTGAGCATGTATTGCAGGCCTGTCTTCAATGCGTTCAGCGGATTGGCCTGGCTGTAGAGCGTGATCGGCTGGCTGGATTCATACTGGATGGATGCGTCCAGATGATCCTGCAGATTCTTGCCGACGCCTTTGAGGTCCACCACCACCGGAATGTCGAAGCGCTTGAGGATCGCCGGATCGCCGATGCCCGACAGCAGCAAGGTCTGCGGCGAGTTCACCGCGCCGCCTGACAGCAGCACTTCGCGGCTGGCGCGCGCCTCGACCTTCTGCTTGTTCTGCACATATTCGACACCGACCGCGCGCGTGCCTTCGAACAATATGCGCCCGACATGCGCGTTGGATTCGATGGTCAGGTTGGGGCGGGAGATGATCGGCGTGAGATAGGCCGATGCCGCGCTCCAGCGTTTGCCGTTCTTGATGGTGAGCTGATAGGGACCGAAACCTTCCTGCTGAAAACCGTTGAAGTCTTTTGTCGTGGGAAAGCCGGCGTCGATGCCGCCCTGCACGAAGGTGCGGAACAGCGGGTTGGAGGAACGGCCGTTGGAAACATAGAGCGGCCCGTCGCCGCCATGAAATTCCGTGCCGCCGTCTTCATTGGTTTCGGCGCGCTTGAAATAGGGCAGCACGTCCGCGAACGACCAGCCTTCATTGCCCATCTGGCGCCAGTGGTCGTAATCGCGCGCGTGGCCGCGAATATAGATCATGCCGTTGATCGACGACGATCCGCCCCAGCCGCGCCCGCGTGGCCAATAGAGCTTGCGGCCGTTGAGGTTCAACTGGCCTTCGGTGTTGTAATACCAGTTGTGCGGATTCTTCTTGCCGATGAGCGCGGGGATGCCGGCCGGCATGTGGATCATCATCGACTTGTCGCGCGGTCCCGCTTCGATCAGCAGAACCTGATTGGCGCTGTCGGCGGACAGGCGATTGGCGAGCACGCAGCCCGCGCTGCCCGCACCGATGATGATGTAGTCATAGGCTTTCATGGATCGCTTCCCGGCCAATTTTCTTGGCCGGGAGACTAGCGCAAAGATGACGCCGGTGTCGCGCTTTCCAATCCTTTCCGTGGCGGAAAGACTACGGAATGAGCGTGATCACCGCGCGGCGGTTCTTCGGCTCTTTCACGCCATCCGCCGTCTGCACCGCCAGATCGCTTTCGCCGACGCCCGATGCCTGAATGGCCTCGCGCCGCGCGCCCAGATCGACCAGCGCTTCGGCCACGACGTTGGCGCGTTTCACCGAAAGGCGCTGATTGTAACCGGCGGAGCCCGACGTATCGGTGTGGCCGACGATGTTGATATGGGCCTGTCCGCCGGCGCGCGCCGTGGCGATCGCCTGTTGCAGGACGGTCAGGTTTTCGGCGCTCAGATTCCACGAATTGAAATCGAAATAGACCTGATAGTCGGCGGCGGGCGCAGCGGCCACGGGTGGGGGCGGCGGTGCCGGGTTGAGGTCGTGTTCAAGCTGGTCCAGCGCGCCGTCAAGCTGATGGCGGCACTGCGCCGAGGCAGCCTGCTGCGACGGGACATGCGCATTCATCACCCAGCAATCGAACGCGACCTGCGCGCGCGCGGAATCGTCCGGAAATTTGTCACGGCCGCCATCCAGATCCTTGAGCAGCCTTTCGCGCAGGCTCTCAGCGTCCGCGTTATTATCCGGCGCCGGTTCGGGCAGCACTTCGGTGCCCTTGGCGGAGTCCAGCGCCTTCTGCGCATAAGCGGTCGCCAGATCGGAGACGTCAGCGTCCGAGCCCAACAGGGACGTCGAACTGTCGGCGTCGAAAGAGGTGCTGGTGGTGCCGCCGCTGGTCACGCCGAAAGAGCGGGCGAGGAACGCATAGTCCTTGAACAGCGCCTGGGAGAACGGCGTCCCGGTCGGCTGGGCCTGATCCAGATCGTCGAAAATCCCGTTTCCGGCGCAGGCGGACAAGGCCAGCGCCGCCGCTACGGCCAGCACGCGGACCATTCCGGCGCGCGATACGAAGCGCGAGATGGGGGCGAGCGTCATGGCGGTATTCTCCTGCAGTGGCTGGACCGGACCGCGGACAGGCGGCGGATGGAACGTGACGCTCTATAGCGTGCGCCGCCGCCAAGGTTAAGCCCCGTCCAAACCCATAATCTTTTCTTAAGGATAAGAGATTTGGCCGGTTGTAAACTTCCTGTTGACCCTTATGGCGCTAGAACTGATGCCTAGGCAGCATCAGGGGCTTGTCGCGGTACGGATATGGCGGACAAGGAAGAACTCGTCGCACAGGCAAAAGCGGAACGCAGGCGCTTCAAGCGCGTGCCCGTGGAATTGTCCGGCCGCATGTTCGTGCCCGCGGAAAACCGTGAAGCGACCTGCAAGGTTCTGGACATGTCTCCCGGCGGCGCGCGCATCCTTTGCGACGCCTTCCCGGGCGCCGGCACACAGATCGTCGTTTACATCGATGGCTTCGGCCGGTTCGAAGGCCATGTCGCGCGCGCCATAGACACGGCCAGCTTCGGCATCCAGTTCAACTGTTCGGCGCATAAGCGCGAGCGCGTCGCCGAGCAACTCACATTGTATCTCAGCGGCGGCAAGCTGGACGAAGCGTCCGTGCGCCGTCACGACCGCACGCCGACCAAGGGCATGGCCCGTTTCACACGCGCCAATGGCGATGTCGTAAATTGCGAAGTTCTCGATCTTTCCCTGTCGGGCGTGTCGCTGATCACCGAAATCCGGCCGCCGGTCGGCGAGTTCGTTTTGATCGGACAGATGGCCGGGCGCGTTGCGCGCCATCACGATAGCGGCATCGGCATCGAATTCATCGTGCATGGCGAGGCCGTCGTCGAACCGGCGCGGCCCAAACTCTTCGCCGCGAAATAACGCGATCTTTCTTCAAATAATTTATGGCTCGTCATGGCGGGGTTTAGCCCGGCCATCCATTTCCGCCATACAGCAGGGTGGTTATGGATCGCCGGGACAGGCCCGGCGATGACGGCGTTATTTTGTCGAATTAGGAGCAAACCCAACTGGGTGGCCCGCA
>DATCFN010000390.1:0-3283 GCA_036509475.1 Rhizomicrobium sp.
AGGTGCCGTCGATCAGAACCTCGACATGACCATCGGGATACCAACCCAGCAACCGCCGGTTGGGTACGTCCGACCAGACAAGCCGATGATGCATGGCCTGCCATGCGGGTCCCTCGCCGTGAAGTGTTCCCTGATAGAGCGTCAGAAGTGGCGCATCGGGTGAACCCACTTTCAACAATCGTTCATCGTCAATCTGGATGCCGCGAAAATCCTTCACGGCCGTGTGCGGCCCGGCATTGCGCAACAGGCGCCCAGGAAGCAGGTCGGATGCTGTCTGCATAGTGCGTCTCCCTGGTGCGCTGCTCAGCCGAAGCACACTTGCTTATGAAGCTGTGCCGCACAATGCGGCGTGGCGTTGCCATCTTGTCGAGTTAACCTGCCAAGCGTTGAGGTTTCTCCTAACGGATCGGATCTGGAAACTTTTGTTCCGCAGCGCTGGAACCTTGATGGTCCAGCGCCGTTTTCCCTTGCGGGTCTATCTCCCGCATTCGGGTGCTCTCGCCAATGACCGTTGCAAATCCCGCTGCTACCACGCGGCAGCTCGAACCCGCCGATTTGGTGAGAACCGCCGCCGCCGGGATCATCGCGACTTTGGTGATCGCGGCCCTGTATTTCGGCCAGCCGATGTTTGTGCCGTTTGCATTGGCCGTGTTGCTGGCTTTCGCACTCGCGCCGGCGGCGGAGTTTCTGCGAAGAATCGGCATCCCCAGAGTCCTGGCTGTCATTCTGTCGGTGCTGACGGCTGTTGTAGTGATTGCCATGTTGAGCACCTTTATCGGCGTCCAGCTTGGAAAGCTCGCGCGCGATATACCGGGCTATCAATCGAACCTCACCGCGAAGATTGCCTCCGTTCGCGGGGCCGCAACCGGCAATGACATCGTCGAAAGCGCTTCGTCGTTGTTTGCGAACCTCAACAAGGCCATCGCCGGGAAACCGCAGAGCGTGCCGCCATCGTCGTCGGCCCTCACGTCATCGTCCATGCAAAGAGTCCAGCGGCCTATTCCGGTGGAAGTGCGGCAACCCGATCTAGCGCCGTTTCAGGTTGTCGAAAGCATAGTCGATCCGCTTCTTGGGCCGCTTGCCATTCTGGCGATTGCCATTGTCTTCGTGATTTTTATTCTTTTGCACAAAGAGGATTTGCGAAGCCGGTTTATTTCACTCGTCGGATCGCGGGATCTTCAACGCACCAGCATCGCGATAGACGATGGCGCGCAAAGATTAAGCCGATACCTTCTGCTCCAGACTCTGGTGAACGGTTGCGTCGGCCTGATCCTGGGCTTGGGCCTATGGTGGATCGGCGTGCCGAACCCCGCGCTATGGGGGCTGATAGCCGCGATCTTCCGCTTCGTTCCTTATGTGGGTGTGCCCACGGCCGCCATCATCCCCATAGCGCTCGCGCTGGCCGTCGATCCCGGCTGGATGATGGTGGCGCTGACCGCCGCATTGTATCTGGTGACCGAAGGCATCACGGGGCAGGCGATCGAGCCGTGGCTTTACGGGCGCAATATGGGCCTGTCTCCCATCGCCGTTCTTCTCGCCGCCGCGTTCTGGACGCTTATATGGGGACCGATAGGCCTTTTGCTTTCGACACCTCTGACCATGTGCGTCGTCGTGTTGGGACGGCACGTTGAAAGCCTCCGCTTTCTGGACACGTTGCTGGGCGATCAGCCCGCGCTGGGCGAGGAGGAGGATTTCTACCTCGGCCTTCTGAAAGGCGATCCGGATGCTTTGGCGCAGCGGGCAGAGGAGCACCTGAAAGAAAATCCGCTTTCGCATTACTTTGACCTGGTCGTCGTGCGAGGCCTTGCGCTGGCGCAAGCCGACATCGCGCGCGGCGCCCTGACGGGCGAGAGACGCAAGAACATCTTGAGCACCGTAAGCGAGCTTGTGGAAAATCTCGCGGAATCAGGCGAAATGGAATTGGAATCCGCGAAAGCCGGGGATGAGTCTGTATCTGCGGATTGGAATGAGAAAGTCGTGCTGTGCGTGGCCGGACGGGAGCCGTTGGATCAGGCGGCGGCGATACTACTGAGTGACTTGTTGCGTCGCCGTGGGATCAAGACGCGGATCATATCGCCCGATGAAGTTTCTCAGGCGCAAATCTACAAGATTGAGCCGGAAGGCGTGGGCGCGATCTGTCTTTCCTATCTGGAGTCCGAAAATCCCGCGAACGCGCGCTTCCTCGTCCGAAGACTGAGAAAGCAGCTCCCCGACATACCGATCATCGCCGGCTTCTGGAGAGTGGTGCAGGACGACACGCAGTTTCTCGACTGGATAGAGGCCATCGGGTCCGACTATGTGGTGTCCGAATTGGGCAAAGCCTCCGACAGCATCGCAGGCCTCGCTTTACGGCCGCAGGTCGTCTCACCGTCGGTAGAGTCTGCACCGCCGAGTCTATCAAGCGTCAGCGCGTTGCCCAGTGCGTGAAACGCCGCTGTGTTGTCGAAAATACACCAGTCACCTTCGCGCAATTTCGGCGCCAGCGTCTTGAGTGCCCTTTCCGAATAGTCGGAATAATAAATCCTGGGACTTCCGTGCAGCCGATAATACGCCATTCGCGTGTCGCCGCCCGGCACACCATCGTCCGGCGCGCGCGGAGGATCGGCGGCCACGCGGGAAACGTGTCGTTGTTTCAATAGGGCTTCGGCCTGTGGTGTGAACCAGCTCGCATGCCGCGGCTCGCAAGCTATTGCTGCTCCGCCACGCGCAAGGTCGCGAAAGAAAGCGTCCGCTACGTCGTCGTCATATGGCAGCGAGGGCGGTAACTGCGCCAACAATGCTCCCAGCTTTTCACCCAGTCCGGTCACATCTTCCAGAAACTGATCGAGAAGATTTCCATAGTGTGCGAGGCGATGATTTTGCATGACCGTGCGCGGCACTTTCACGGAAAAGCGAAAGCCCGCCGGCACTGTCGCCGCCCAGCGTTCATAGGTCTTTCGCTTATGCGGGCGATAGAACGACGAATTGATCTCCACGCCATTCAGGCGTGCGGCGTAACGCTCCAGATGACTGCCATCGCCCGGAAATTGAGTCTTGTACGGCGCGGGGATGGCCCAACCCGCGGTTCCGACAACACTCAAAGCCAAACGGCCCTCAGCGAACGCTGATCGCCGGTTCCTTCTTCAAATAACATGGGTGATAAAGATTTTGTCGGGCGGAAGTTCCATGCCGATGAATCACGGGGCGCTTTGACAACCATGCGTTGACCGGCCTTCCGGATAACGCAGAGACTGTGTTCCGGCATAACGCCACGGGTGCGTACGCGGACCATGACGATACTCAC
>DATCFN010000391.1:0-2420 GCA_036509475.1 Rhizomicrobium sp.
CAGGCACTGATAAGAATGCTGTTCGTGCATTCGCGAGAATGGGCAGCGTATAGGGGTGTTCTTACCAATAAGTCAAGGGAACAGCAGGAACAGTGGTTTATGCTGTGATCGCCTGCAGGATCGGAATCGAAATGACTATCAAGCTTTATCGCGGCGGAGGCACCGGTTCGGAGCGGGCGGCTTTCTTTTCCCCATGCTGACCGGCGCTTTCTGGATCATGGCCGCAGCGGTTCTGCTCGGCGGGTTCCTGCTGACGATGCATCTGCGCGCCGCGCCATTGCCGCATTGGCTGATCGCGCCGGGGCACGGATTTCTCGGCGCTCTATCCATCGCCCTGCTCTTCTTCGCTTTGTTGCATGTCGGCGTGCGCGGCGCGAAATATGGCGTGGCCTCGTTCGGCGCCGTCTCACTCGCGATAGCGGCGCCGGCGTTTGTGTTGGGGCTGGCGATTTTTGTCCTCAAGCGCTGCGCCCGCAGAGGCGCAAGCCTTGCAATCTCCATCCATGCAGTCCTGGCCGTCACGGCGTTCGCCGTCCTGCTGGCCTATGTCGGACTGGGAAACTGACGCCGCCAGTGACATGATCCGGCCGGGCGAACTTCGAAGGCGGACGAATGTCGATTGTGGAGCAGTTTCCGGACGCGAGAATCCTGTGCGTCGGAGACGTCATGGTGGACCGCTTTGAATATGGCAGCATCGCGCGCATCTCCCCCGAAAGCCCCGTCCCGGTTCTGCTGACCGGCAAATCGCAGAGTTGCCCCGGCGGTGCGGCCAATGTGGCGCGCAACATCGCGGCGCTGGGCGGCCATTGCTCGCTCCTCAGCGTTGTTGGCGATGACGAAGCCGGGCGTGTGCTGAAGGCAGATCTGGCCGAAGTTGATAATATCCGCGCGGCATTCGTCACCAGTTCGCAACGCCGCACGACCGAGAAACGCCGTTTCGTGGCGCAGGGCCAGCAAGTGTTGCGCGTCGACAGCGAGGATACCGGCGCGATCTCGCCAGAGGATTCTGAACGCCTCATGGCGCTCATCTCGGAACAGATGAACGGACACAATGTTCTGGTGTTGTCGGATTACGCCAAAGGCGTCCTGACCGACGCCATCGTGCACCACGCCATCAAACTCGCGCGCGACAAAGGCCTGCAGATCGTTGTCGATCCCAAGTCGCGGGATCTGGCGCGCTATCGCGGCGCAAATGTCATCACGCCCAACGCCCGCGAAGTGGCGGCATCGACGGGCATTGAACCGACCGGCGACGACGCAGCGGCTGACGCGGCCCGTCAGGCCATGGAGCAACCGGGCATCGACGCCGTCCTGCTGACGCGCGCGGAAAAAGGTATGACGCTGGTTCAGCGGGGCAAGGCGCCCGTCCATATCGCGAGCGACGTGCGCGAAGTGTTCGATGTCGCGGGCGCGGGCGATACGGTCGTGGCCACCTTGGCGTTGGCGCTGGGCGCGGGTGGCGATCTTGTGGCTGCGGCGCGTCTCGCCAATCTCGCGGCGGGGATCGCGGTCGGACGGCGCGGAACGTCGACCGTCAGCCAGAGCGATTTGCTCGACGCGCTGTCCGCCCGCGCCGGAAGCGGCGCCGCGAAAGTCCTCAATCTGGCAAATCTGAAAACGCGCGTCGAAACGTGGAAGCATGACGGCTTGAAAGTCGGCTTCACCAATGGCTGCTTCGACATCCTGCATCTGGGGCATATCCGCCTGCTGGAATTTTCCAAAAACCATTGCGACCGGCTGATCGTGGCGCTCAATAGCGACGCGTCCGTTCGCCGGTTGAAAGGCGCTGGCCGCCCCATCAACGGCGAAACCGACCGCGCCGAAATCCTCGCGGCCCTGGCGATGGCGGATGCCGTCATCGTCTTCGACCAGGACACGCCGCAGGATGTGATCGAAGCGATCGCGCCGGATGTTCTGGTGAAGGGCGCGGATTATGCGATCGAGCAGATCGTCGGCGCGGAATTTGTCACTGCGCGCGGCGGCGCGGTTCTGCGCTTCGCACTCGTGCCCGACAAAAGCTCGACCAACGTGCTGAAGAAAGCTGGCGTGGAACGGATTTGAAAAATTGGTCGGAGCGGCGGGATTTGAACCCACGACCCCTTGTCCCCCAGAAGATTTTTTGCATTCTCATGGATGAACATAGCGTCTCGTAAGCGGTTCATGCCGTTGACAGATTCCGCATTTGGCTCACCATCGCGCCTCAGAACAAAACGTGCTTTCTCATGTGTTTTGTGAGCCCCGGCGGAGCCCCGAATGCGCCTCACTGACCTATCCATCAAACGGCTGGCGGTCCCGCCGACAGGGCGCGTGACGTACTCGGATGACACGGTTCCGGGCTTCGGTGTGCGCATCTCCGCGAGCGGCATGAAATCGTTTGTATTGCTTCTAGTGGATAAAACCTGACATTAGAATCCCGTTTG
>DATCFN010000392.1:0-2512 GCA_036509475.1 Rhizomicrobium sp.
TCGCCGTGTCGTCGCAGAGCGAACGGTCGCAGCATCAGAACCGCGCGATCTGTTGGGACATGCTGCGCTCGCGGCTATACGAAATCGAATTGGAAAAGAAGAAGGCCGAGACCGGCGCCTTCATCGGCGAGAAATCCGACATCGGCTGGGGACACCAGATTCGTTCTTACGTGCTTCAGCCCTATCAGCTTGTGAAAGATCTGCGCACCGGCGTCGAAAGCCGCTTGCCGCAAGATGTTCTCGACGGCGATCTCGATCCTTTCATGGCCGCCGCGCTGGCACAGGCCGTCGGCGGCAAGCCAAAAGAAAAGATCGAAGACCTCGAATAGCTATGCCGGGTCGCGGCGCGGCCAGCCGAACGTTGTGCGATCGTCCTGCCAGCGCGCCGACATCGCGGCCATTGCTGCAACGACGGCGCCGAAGAGCAGCGAGAACGCAATCCACAGACTGGCGTAGCTGGCGACCTTGCGCGCAGCATCGGCGGTTTTCACTTCATCGTTGTAGATGCGCGTTTCGGCATTATCGACGCGGCGTTGTGCTTCCGGCGCGCTCAGGCCGGTATCCTGCGCGATCAGGCCGGCGATGCGGTCCTTGTCGTATTGATTGAGACGCATGCCGTTGGCCATACCGACTTCGATAATGCGGCTTGTTTCGGCCTTGTCGGCGCCGACGCTCGCGGGTGGTGTGAATCCGGCGGGCGCGGATGGTGGAATTTCCTGGTCACGTGGGCCGCTGGACATCGTCGTTGGCGCCGATGTGGACGACGGCGCCGTCGTCGCGGGGCCGGAATTCATGGCGCCCGATGGCTCGGTGGCGGGCGGCCCGGAATTGGTCAGCGCGTGTTGCGGGCTGCTCGGTGCAGGGGGCGTTGTTTCCGGAAAATCAGTGGAGGGCGTGAACTGTTGTGCCGGCGCTGGGGCAGGCGGCGGTGTGGCATCGTTCGCAGTGCCGGTGTCGGCCTGCGCATATTCACGCCACGCCAGAGACGCCTGCGACGGCGCGAGTGCGGGCCGGAACAGCAAGTCCGCCCAATAACCGACAACTGGCGGCGTCAGTGCACCGGCAGCGGTAGGCTTCCCGGAATTTGTGACAACCGACATCGCAGAGTTTCCAGCGACCATGCCGCCGATGGCGACGAGTGTGGCGGTGGCGACGACGGTGAGCGCCCAGACGACAAGGCCGTGTGCGGCGGAACGAAATTCTTCTTCTCTCGCGGTTTCCGGCGCAGGACCGATCAGGCGTCCGGCGAGATGCCCCCCGACGGCGAATCCGAATGCCTGCGCGGCGAGAAAATAGATCGCGCCGAGCGTGAGGAACGTCGGCGCGGACGTCGTTTGCACAGACACCAGCGAGAGGCCAAAGCCCGTTCCCAAAGCCAGCAGGAAGAAGGTAACGGCCGTCGCGACGAATGCACCGGCAAAGGCCGCGCTCCACGAAAACCGATGGGCGAACATGCCACCATTGTCGTTCTGCGCCTCGACGATTGTGGCTGAACCTTCGCCGTTCAATACGGTTGTGACAGGCATGAATCCCTCCGCGTTGCGCAGACACTACTCGTCCGGCACCTGCCTGAGAACGCGCCGGCGCATGACGTGTTCCGGAATATACCGTGGAGAGGCCAACGAAAACCCCGCCGCGGTTGCCCGGGCGGGGTCTGATAGTGCTTCGCGCGGCGGCTGTTAGCCGTTGCTTTTCATCGGTGCGAACGTCGCGGTCGCGGGCGCGCGCGGTGCTTCCGGCGCCTTGATCGGCGTGGCGACTGTCGCGGAAGTGGGCGCGTTCAGCGGCGCGGCCTGCGTGGGGCGCGCCTGGAATGTCTGGGACTTGCCGGCGTCATCGGCCAGCGGATTGTCGGAGTGACGGCAGTTGCCTTCGAAGAAGGCGCCAGCTTCGACGGCGAAGGCTTCGTGCAGAATGTTGCCTTCGACATGGCAGGTCGAGCACAGCAAAACCTTGCGGGCGCGGATATTGCCCTGGACGCGGCCGCGAACGGTCACATCGTCGCCCATGACGTCGCCCTGGATGAAGGCCTTGTCGCCGATCACCAGACCGGTGCTGCGCACATCGCCGTCGACACGGCCGTCAATCTGGATGTCGCCGGTGGATGACAGCGCGCCGGTTACGACGAGGTCGCCACTGATGATGGAAGGGGCCGCAGAGCGGGCGCCCCGCTTGACCTGCGCGGGGATGGCGGGAACGGCGATTTCGTCCTTACTTTTACTGGAGAACATGGTGGCCAGCCTCAATAAACTTGCTCGGATCCCTCACAACGTCGGCCAACCACACTTCGTAGTGCACATGTGGACCTGTGCTTCGCCCCGTCGATCCGAGTTTTCCGATGGGGGAGCCCTTCGACACCTTGTCGCCGACATGCACAAGTATAGAGGACATGTGACCGTATCGTGTGTGAATTCCATAGCCATGGTCAATTTCCACCATATTTCCGTAGCCGCCCCTGCCGCCTGCGAAGACGATGGTGCCCGGCGCGGTGGCGGCGATGGTCGATCCCCAC
>DATCFN010000393.1:0-6252 GCA_036509475.1 Rhizomicrobium sp.
GCTGGAACTGGCGCGCGACGACGGCGACGAAGTTTTCCTGCCGTTCACGCGCGAAGTGGCGCGCCAGATCGACGTCGAAGGCGGCCGCATCGTGATCGCAGCGCCGGAAGAAGTGGAAGCCGGCGACAAAGGAAGCGTGGAATGAGCGACATCACTTTTCGCACCGCGACGAAGGACGACCTGAAGGTCATCGTCGCCATGCTGGCCGATGACGAGATCGGCGAGAACCGTGAGAACGCCGTCCCCGACGAGTATCAGCACGCCTTCGAGGCGATGCAGTCGGAGCACTACAACAAATATCTGCTGGCGGAGCAGGACGGCCGGGTCGTCGGCTCGCTGCAACTGGTTTTTGTGCCCGGCCTGTCGCGCAACGGCACCAAGCGCGCAATCATCGAAAGCGTGCGCGTGCGCTCGGATGTGCGCGGCAAGAACATCGGCACCGCGCTGATGAAGGAAGCCATCCGCCTCGCGCGCGAAGGCGGCTGCGGCATGATGCAACTGGATTCCGACAAGCGCCGCCCGCGCGCGCATCTGTTCTATCGCCGTCTCGGCTTTGAACAGAGCCATGCGGGTTTCAAGAAAGCGCTCTAATGACCTGGCGCGCGTCCGTGCTGACGCTGTTCCCGGAGATGTTTCCGGGGCCGTTGGGCGCTTCGCTTCTGGGCAAGGCGCAACAGAAAAATCTTTGGTCGCTCGAAGTGCGCGACATTCGCGAACACGGCCTTGGCAAGCATCGCACCGTGGATGACACGCCCTCCGGGGGTGGTCCCGGCATGGTGATGCGCGCCGACGTCGCCTCCGCCGCCATCGACGCCGCGCGCACCGCCAATCCCGGCGTTCCCGCCATCTATCTCAGCCCGCGCGGCGCGCCGCTGACGCAGGCGCGTGTGCGCGATCTGTCGAACGGCTCCGGCGCCATCCTTCTCTGTGGCCGGTTCGAGGGCCTGGACCAGCGCGCCATAGACGCGCGGGATCTCGAGGAAATTTCGCTGGGCGATTTTGTGCTGGCGGGGGGCGAGATCGCCGCCATGGCACTGATCGAGGCGGCGGTGCGGCTGATCCCCGGCGTCCTGGGCGCGCAAGCCTCGCCGGAGGAGGAAAGTTTTAGTCACGGCCTGCTGGAATACCCGCAATTCACCCGCCCTCAGGATTTCGAGGGCCGGGAGGTTCCGGAGGTTCTAACCCGAGGAAATCACAAGGAAATCGCCAAATGGCGGCAGGGGGAGGCGGAACGTCTCACCCGGACGCGGCGGCCCGACCTTTGGACCCTCTTTGAAAAGAAGAACTCATAGGCTATACGGCGCGGCCCTGCGCCACGTCCGGCGCGGAAAGCCTTGAAAAATCAGCTTGCCCGGCGTTGCGGAGAAGACCCATGAA
The DNA here is from genome assembly GCA_036509475.1 of Rhizomicrobium sp. GTDB lineage: Bacteria > Pseudomonadota > Alphaproteobacteria > Micropepsales > Micropepsaceae > Rhizomicrobium. Next base: position 1,378 of record DATCFN010000393.1, read on the forward strand.
TATCATTCAAGAACTCGAAGCCGAGCAGATGAAGATCCTTCGCAAGAAGGCCCATCCGATGTTTCGTCCGGGCGACACGCTGAAGGTCAACGTCAAGGTCGTCGAACAGAGCTACGACGAAAAAGCCAAGCAGATGAAGACGCGCGAGCGCCTGCAGACCTTTGAAGGCGTGTGCATCGCGCGCCAGGGCGCGGGTATCAACGAGAGCTTCACCGTCCGCAAAATCTCTTATGGCGAAGGCGTGGAACGCGTTTTCCCGGTCTATTCGCCGCTGGTCGACAGCGTTGCCGTGGTCCGCAAGGGCAAGGTGCGCCGCGCGAAGCTGTATTATCTGCGTGGCCGTCGCGGCAAGTCCGCGCGTATCGGCGAACGTCAGGACCGTGCCAGCGAAGTGGCAAGCGAAGCCGCCGCCGAGGCCTAAGCGCGCTTTTCGCAACACCGCGAATAATTCATTTGATCCCGCTTCCATCGCGCGGGCGCCGGACTAATCTGCGCGCCCGCATTTTGGATTCGCGTTGTGACTCGTCATATCGTTCCCGATGAAGTGCTGAACCGCCCGGAGGAATTGGCCGAGGCGCAGCCGCTGGCGCACATTCCTTCGTCACCCTTCGCCTTCATCTGGTTTCTGGTGCGCAAGCACTTTCCCCTGAAGGTGAGCGTCCTTGTCATGCTCGCCGCCATCGGCGCTGCGATCGATGCGTTCGGGCCGCTGGCGCTGTCGCATCTCATCAACGCCATCGGTACGGCCTATCGCACGCACGACAATTTCACGCATGCGGCGCTGCCCTGGGTCGCGCTGCTCGGCTTTATCTGGATCGCGGCGGCTTTCATCTATCGCGGCTACGAAGCGGTCGATGTTCAGACCAGCCCGCGCATGCGCGCGCTCGCGCAGAAATATCTGTTCGTTTACATGCTCGGCCACAGTCCGCGTTATTTTCAGGAAAATTTCGCGGGCAAGTTGGGCCAGAAGATCAAGCAGGCGGGGCAGGCGACCGTCTCGATCCTCAACATTCTCACGCTCGACATGGTGCGCGTGACGGGATTGGTGCTGGTAGGCGGCGTCTTGATGTTCGCGGCCAACGCCACCTACGCCATCATCCTTGCCGCGTGGACGGTACTCTATCTGGGCATCGTCATCAGCCTTGCGCAGCGCTGCGTGAAACTCTCCAAGGCCTTTTCCGACGAGGTTTCCACGTCCACGGGACGACTGGTGGATGCGATCACCAATGCCGACCTGGTGCGCGCTTTCGCCAAATCGGTCTATGAGCGCCGCTTCCTGTCGTTCTTTCTCGCCAATGAAATGAATGCGTCGCGCCGCCTGCGCCGCTTTCTCATTCTCATGCGCACCTTCATGCAGTTCGCGACTGTCGCGCTGCTGCTGGGCCTTGTCGCGGTGGCGAGCATGAACGCGCTGTCCGGCACGCTTACGCTCGGCGCTTTCGCGATGGTTTATTTTCTGGGTTCGTCCATCGCGCGCAGCGTGCAGGAGCTTTCCTTCCGCATGCTGGATTATTTCGAGCAGCTGGGCACGTTGACCGAAGCGCTGGAACTGGTGAACCAGCCGCATGAAATCGTGGATGCGGCGGATGCGCCGCCTTTGGTGAGCCGCGAGGGCGGCATCCGCTTCGAGCATGTGCGCTTCGCCCATCCCGACGGACAGCATGTGTTCGAAGATCTCTGCCTCGAGATAAAGCCGGGCGAGAAGGTCGGACTGGTTGGGCCTTCGGGCGCCGGCAAGTCCACCTTGGTGAAATTGCTGCGCCGTCAATACGAGCCGCAGGGCGGGCACATTTTCGTCGACGGACAGAACATCAATTCGGTCACCTGGGACTCGCTCAACGAAGCGATTGCCGAAGTCCCGCAGACGCCCGGCGTGTTCCATCGCGCTGTGCGCGACAACATCCGCTACGCCCGGCCGCAGGCGCCCAATGAAGATGTCGTCAAGGCGGCGGTCGATGCCCATGCTCACGGTTTCATCGAGGCGCGCTCCACCGGCTATGGCACCATCGTCGGTGAGCAGGGCATCAAACTATCGGGCGGCGAGCGCCAGCGTGTCGCCATCGCCCGCGCGCTCGTGAAAGACGCCAAAATACTGGTCCTGGACGAAGCAACCTCATCCTTGGACTCCGAATCCGAGCACCTCATCCAGGAAGGGCTGTGGACGCTGATGCAGCATCGCACGGTAATCGCCATCGCCCACCGGCTTTCCACCGTCGCCAGCATGGACCGGATCGTCTATCTGGAGGCTGGCCGCATCATAGAAGACGGCCCGCATCGCGAGCTTTTGGCCAAAGGCGGCGCTTATGCCCGGCTCTGGAACCGGCAGATGGGCGGCTTTATCGATGCGGCGTGATCGCCGCCCGATGCGCTCTTGTGGGCAAATCGCCCAAACGCTGAAAAATCTGCATTTCCCGCACACACGCCTCGCTTGTGTTCGCGCAAATGCAGTAAAACAGGGCATCAACTGATTCGTCCATAAGGAGCAAATCAAAATGGCAGTTGCTGCAGCTGCCGCGAAAGCGGCCCCGAAAGCAAAAGTAGAAACGATCAGCACGCGCCAGTTGGCGATGCAGTTGGCCGAGAAGCACGAGATGTCCAACAAGGCGTCGCATGCGTTTCTCGACGACACGATCGCGACGATCACCAAGCACCTGAAGAAGGGCGCCCGCATCCGTCTCAACGGTTTGGGCATCCTCGTCGTGCGCAAGCGCGCCGCCCGCATGGGCCGCAACCCGGCCACGGGCGAAGCGATCAAGATCAAGGCGAGCAAGAAGGTTGCCTTCCGCGCCGCCAAGGAATTGAAGGAAGCGATCTAAAGGATCGTTTCTCGCGAAGAGACAAACCGGGCCTGTGCGAAAGCGCCGGCCCGGTTTTTCTTTTGTTCAAACTCTTCTAGTTTGCAGGCATGACCGAAAACATGGGCGCGCATCGTTTTCGTGTTCTGGATGGCTGGCGGGGATTGTGCGCGCTGGGTGTCGCGCTGTTTCACTTCCAGACCAACGGCCATATCGCGGCGCTGGCCCTTGTCCGCAATGCGTGGCTGTTCGTCGATTTCTTCTTCGTGCTCAGCGGTTTTGTCATCGCGCACGCCTATGCACAAAAGCTTTCGTCCGGTCCTGAACTGAAAACCTTCACCCTGCGCCGCTTCGCGCGCCTGTGGCCGCTGCATGCCGCGATGCTCGCGGCCCTTGTTGGGCTTGAGTTATATCGCTTTGCCGTCACCGGCACGGGCTTCGCCGCCGAGCGATCCGTCTTTTCGATCTTCACCAATCTGGCGTTGATCCAGTCGCTGGGCGTGCATGACAGGCTGACGTGGAACACACCGGCATGGTCGATCAGTACGGAGTTTTACACCTATCTGGTTTTTGCCGGTGTCTGCGCGGTGAGCGGATCGACGCGCATGCGCACGTTGCTGTGCGGGCTTGCAGCATTGATCGGTATCGGCGTTCTGCTCGTCTTTTCGCGCTATGGCATGCGCGAGACGTTCGATTGGGGTTTCTTTCGCTGCCTGTATGGTTTCTTCCTCGGCGCTCTGACCTATGACGTCTGGAAGCGCGGTTGGCTGACGAAGGTTCGCGGCAGCGTGTTGGAGATCGTCGCTCTGGCCTGTGCGGCGGCCTATATGATCTTTGTTCCGGGCCATCACGCGTTCGAATATTTTGCGCCACCGCTTTTCGCGGGTCTTGTCTGGCTGTTTGCGGGGGAAAGCGGCGTGATCTCGCGCTTCATGGCGCAGCCGGTCGTTGGCGCGCTCGGGCGCTGGTCCTATTCGATCTACATGGTCCACATGCTGGTCATCGTGCTGATTTTCTCCGCGCTGGATACGCTCGGTCTTCATTGGACGGCGCTGCTGCCCAATGGCAGCGAAAGCGTCGTGCTGCAGAGCCCGTGGGAAGCCGACGTACTGATGCTAGCCTATCTGGCTGTCGTCACCGCTTTCGCGGCGTTGACCTGGCGGTTCCTCGAGATGCCGGGCCAGCGTCTGTTCGGCGCTGCGCGAAGCCCAGCGGCCCGCGCGTCGATTGTGTCCGATAACATACCCCTCTAGGGTATGAAGATGCCGCGAAAGACACGGGATTTGTTGATGCGCCTGCTCGCTATCGCCGCGATCTGCACGGCCGCCGCCATCTCGCCCGCCATCGCGCAAAATATGCCCGGCATGGATATGAGCGGCCCACAAGCGGACGGCACCGATGCCATGGATATGTCCGGCATGGCGTCGACCGGAATTTTCGGCAGCTATCCGATGACGCGCGATGCGTCCGGCACAAGCTGGCAGCCGGATGCGGCGGCGCATGAAGGCATCCACGCCACCGCCGGCGACTGGATGCTGATGGGCCACGCCATGCTGTGGGGCATAAACGACTCGCAAAGCGGCCCGCGTGGCGACGACAAGACGTTTCTGGCCGGCATGCTGATGGGCATGGCGCGGCGCGATTTCGGCAACAGCGACACGGTGAACTTTCGCATCATGCTCAGTCCCGACGCCTTCATGGGCAAGGACGGCTATCCGTTGCTCTTTGCCACCGGTGAAACCGCGAACGGCAAGACGCCGCTGATCGACCGGCAGCATCCGCACGATCTGTTTATGGAATTGTCCGGCGCCTACGCACACAAGTTCAACGGCGACGAAAGCGTATTTCTCTATGCCGGTTATCCAGGCGAACCGGCGCTCGGGCCGCCCGCCTTCATGCACCGGGCCAGCGGCATGGATATTCCCGATGCGCCGATCACGCATCACTGGTTGGATTCCACGCATATCACTTTCGGCGTGGTGACGGCGGGTTTCGTCCAGGACGATTGGAAGATCGAAGTGTCGCAATTTACCGGGCGCGAGCCGGATCAGTATCGTTTCGACTTCGATACGCCAAAATT
>DATCFN010000394.1:0-2190 GCA_036509475.1 Rhizomicrobium sp.
CGGAGGCCTACGCCGATCTGGAGGCGCTGAATTGCGGCAAGCCGCGCCATCTCGTTTTGAACGATGAGATTCCCGGTGTGGTCGATTGCTTCCGGTTCTTTGCGGGCGCGGTGCGCACCATGCACGGGCCGGTCGCGGGCGAATATCTGGCGGGGTTCACCTCGATGATCCGGCGCGACGCCATCGGCACCGTCGCTTCCATCGCGCCGTGGAATTATCCGTTGATGATGGCGGCGTGGAAACTCGCCCCCGCGCTCGCAGCCGGAAACACGATTGTGCTCAAGCCCAGCGAGCAAACGCCGCTGACCGCGCTGAAACTGGCGCAACATCTGGCGGAAGTTTTCCCCGAAGGCGTGGCGAACGTCATTACCGGGCGCGGCGAGAGCGTGGGCTCGCCGCTCATCCATCATCCCAAAGTGGCGATGATCTCGCTGACCGGCGATGTCGGCACCGGACGCAAAGTGATCGCGGCGGCGCAGGCGACCTTGAAACGCACGCATCTGGAACTGGGCGGCAAAGCGCCGGTCATCGTGTTCGACGATGCGGATATCGACGCGGTGGTCGCGGGCTTGCGCAGTTTCGGCTTCTATAATGCCGGACAGGATTGCACGGCGGCGTGCCGCGTCTATGCCAGCGATAAAGTGTACGACAATCTCGTCGCCGATCTTTCCACCGCGGCATCGTCGCTGAAATTCGACGCGAAGGATGACAGCGAAAACGAACTCGGCCCCCTGATCTCCGCGCGGCAACGCGAACGTGTCGCCGGTTTCGTGGATCGCGCAAAAGCCGTGAAGCATATCGAGGTCACAACAGGCGGCGCGCCGGGCAAGAACGGTTTCTACTACCAGCCCACGGTCGTTGCCGGTGCATTGCAGCATGATGAGATCGTCAAGCGCGAAGTGTTCGGGCCGGTCATCTCCGTCACGCGCTTCTCCGATGCCGAGCAAGCGGTAGGTTGGGCGAACGATTCCGATTACGGCCTTGCTTCATCCGTGTGGACGAAAGACATCGCGCGCGGCATGGCGACCGCGGCGCGGCTGCGCTACGGCTGCACCTGGGTGAATTGCCATTTCATGCTGACCAATGAAATGCCGCATGGCGGGCTGAAGCAATCCGGCTACGGCAAGGATTTGAGCATGTATGCGCTGGAGGATTACACCGTGGCGCGGCATGTGATGGTCAATCTAACATGACGGACAAGGCGTGCCCCTTTAGTGGCGATAAGCGTGACGGCATCGACCGGCGCGATTTTCTCAATGGCGTGGCGGTCGGCGCGGCGGCGTTGGCCATGCCCGGAATCGCCGAAGCGCAAGTCACGCCCGGCACACAGGATACGCCCGGTTACTATCCGCCCGCGCAACATGGGCTGCGCGGTTCGCATCCCGGATCGTTCGAGACGGCGCATAGTTTGCGCGATGGCGCGTTCTGGCAGAGCGCAAAAAAGCCGGAAGACAGTCACGCGATTTATGACCTCGTCGTTGTCGGTGCTGGCATCAGCGGTTTGTCAGCGGCCTATTTCTTCAAACAGGCAAAGCCGAACGCGAAAATCCTTATCCTCGACAATCACGACGATTTCGGCGGCCATGCGAAGCGCAACGAATACAATCTGAACGGCCGCATCGAACTGCTGAACGGCGGCACGGAGCTGATCGATTCTCCGCGCCCCTATTCCAAGGTCGCGGCAGGACTGCTCGCCGATCTCGGCATCGACCCGGTGAAGCTCACCGCGCAAGACGACCGCGACACGCTCTATAAGGGTCTCGCGCCATCCACGTTCTTCGACAAGGAAACATTCGGCAAGGACGCGCTGATCGTGGGGCGCTCGCGCACCGAAGAGGAAGGCACGCTGCCGTGGAAAGCCTTTCTCGCCAAAGCGCCACTCGATGCGCGGGCGCAAGCCGATATCGCGCGGGTTCAGGAAGGCTCCGCTGACTGTATGCCCGGCCTCACCTCCGCGCAGAAGAAAGACAAGCTCAGCCGCATCTCCTATCTTGCCTATCTGCGCGATTATATGAAGATCGGCCCCACCGCGCTGAAATTCTATCAGACCATCACGCATGATGAATACGGCACGGGCATCGATGCGGAGCCGGCGCTGGATTGCTGGGGCTTCGGTATGCCGGGCTTTCGGGGATTGAAACTCGCACCGGGTTCAACCAACCGTATGGGCAATACCGCTGCGGGCTATCA
>DATCFN010000395.1:0-3209 GCA_036509475.1 Rhizomicrobium sp.
CTGGCGCGCAGAAATTACAGGCGAGCGTGCCGTGATCCTCACGCGTGAACGGCCACGTCAAACCGCACATGCGAACAACACCGATACCGACCCTGTTCTGCTGGAGGTTTTCGCCAATCTCTTCATGGCCATCGCCGAACAGATGGGCGAGACGCTACAGAACACCGCCTCTAGCGTGAACATCAAGGAACGGCTCGACTTTTCCTGCGCGATTTTCGATGCTGAAGGCGGGCTGGTCGCCAACGCGCCGCACATGCCGGTGCATCTTGGCTCGATGGGCGATTGCGTGACCGCGATCATGCGCAAACATCCCGCGATGAAGGCCGGCGACATGTTCACCACCAACGCGCCCTATGACGGCGGCACGCATCTGCCGGATATCACCGTCGTCGCGCCGGTTTTCATCGGCGACGCGCCGCTCTTTTATGTGGCCGCGCGGGGCCATCATGCCGACATCGGCGGCATCACGCCCGGCTCCATGCCGCCTTTCTCGAAAGACATCCATGAAGAAGGTGTGTTGTTCGACGGTATCCAGATGGTGCATGGCGGCCATTTCGACGAACGCGCCGTCCGCGCGGTGCTGAACGGCAGCGCCTATCCCGCGCGCAATCCCGACCAGAATATCGCGGACCTGAAAGCGCAAGCCGCATCCTGCTCGCGCGGCGGCGAAGAGTTGAAGCACGCCGTGACGCATTATGGCGCGGAAATTGTCACCGCCTATATGCGCCACGTTCAGGACAATGCCGAGGAAAGCGTGCGGAAAGTGATCGGCGCGTTGCGCGACAGCAGCTTTACGATGCCGACGGATAGCGGCGCGACAATCCATGTCGCGATCACCGTGGACCGCGCTTCGCGCTCCGCGAAGGTCGATTTCACCGGCACCTCGCCGCAGGCGCCCAACAATTTCAACGCCCCCGGATCGGTGACCAAGGCTGCGGTCCTGTATGTCTTTCGTTGCCTCGTCGAGGGCGACATTCCGATGAACGCGGGATGCCTGAAGCCGCTCGAAATCATCGTGCCGCGCGGTACGCTCCTCAATCCCAATCCGCCCGCCGCCGTCGCCGCTGGCAATGTCGAGACGAGCCAGGCCGTTGTCGATGTGATGTTCGGTGCGCTGGGCGTTCTCGCGGCGAGCCAGGGAACGATGAACAATCTCACCTTCGGCAACGCGAACTATCAGTATTATGAAACCATCTGCGGTGGCGCGGGCGCCGGCGCGGATTTCGACGGCCAATCGGCCGTACACACGCATATGACGAATTCGCGCCTGACCGATCCAGAGATCCTGGAAGCGCGCTATCCGGTGTTGCTGGAGCAATTCTCCATCCGCAAGCATTCCGGTGGTACGGGGCGGCATCACGGCGGCGATGGCGTTTTGCGGCGTATCCGATTCCGCGAAGCGATGACCGCGGCCATTCTCTCCTCGCGGCGCAAGACGTCTCCCTTTGGCCTCGAAGGCGGCGAAAATGCACAGAGCGGAACCACAACCATCATTCGTGCAAATGGAACGCGGCACGTCATGGGTGGTCAGGATGAGGCCGATGTGCTTGCCTTCGATTGCATAGAAATTGCCACGCCCGGCGGCGGCGGATTTGGAAAGGCCTGAAGCATGACCACCATACTCATCACCGGCGCCAATCGCGGCATCGGTTTGGAATTTGCAACACAATATGCGGCCGACGGCGCGGAGGTTATCGCGTGCTGCCGCGAGCCCGCAAAGGCAAGCGAACTCAAAGCGGTCAAAGGCAATGTCCGCGTCATGGCGCTGGATGTTGGCGACGCGGCATCGGTTGCCGCGCTGAAGAAAGACCTCGGCGATACGGCGCTCGACATCGTCATCAACAATGCCGGCGTCGGCGGCCCGCGCGATGAAAAGCCCGGCATGCTGGATATGGATGCGTGGCTGAACGTGTTCAGGATAAACTCCGTTGCGCCGATGCTGGTGGCGATGGCGTTGCGCGACAATCTGTTGAAGGGGCGAGGCAAGAAGCTTGTCACCATCACCAGCGTGCTCGGCTCCATCGCGGAATCCGGCGGCGGTATGCAACCTTATCGCGCGTCCAAATCGGCCGTGAATTCGATGATGTTCGGCCTGTCGAAAGACTGGGCGAAGCACGACATCGCTGTCGGCATTTTCCATCCCGGCTGGGTGCAGACCGATATGGGCGGAAGTTCCGCGCCGGTAAAACCACAGGACAGCGTGAAAGGGTTGCGCGCGCGAATCGCGGAACTCAACATGAAGACCAGCGGTTCCTATCGCGACTTTGAAAACCGCGTCATTCCCTGGTGATCCGCTCGCTGAGTAATTGTCATCCACAGAGTTCCGATTCGCTGCGCAGGTGAGCGCGCAAAGTTCCGCGCATTTGAATCAATCCGCACGACAAACGCCGACAATATTGTTGCGGCAAAGTCGCGTTGATCTGCTTGCGCTGGCGCACAGATGCGGCAAACTGTCCACATCCGAAGAAGCATTGGAGGGACCAATGGTTCGCGAACTTGAACTTCTCGCGGTCAGTCTTGTCTTTGTGTTCTTGGGGGCGTGTGTGTTCGGTGTTGTGCACTGAAACGGCGTAAGGGGTTTTCGAGAAAGGCCGGAAGCGATGCTTCCGGCCTTTTCGTTTGGTTCGGCTTTAATGTGCGGTCGCGGGCGTAACGTAGAGTTTGTGCTCGTGATAAGCGATATAAAGGTGAAGCTGCCGCAAAACGCCCATACCAAGGATGATTTTCGGACTTCCGGATCCCATCATCTTCGACTCATCATTGGAGATAAGAACAAGATCGGGATTGTTGACGATGACGCCTTCAAAAGCGAGTGACTTAAACGGATAACGATAAGGGTGCCAATGCTCGTTTGAACTGGAGAGAGGTTTCAAACTGGAATCCTTTTCGTTGAAGCCGAACAAATCTTCAGCAGCTTCGAGGCTCATCAACGATCTGCTGGAGCCTGTATCCAGCGTCGCCTGCATCGGTTTGCCGTCGACGGAGACCGGAAGGTCGATGTGTCCGATATTATCTATCCGCATCGGAATCTCAGCGTAGGCGTCTTTCGTCCAGTAGACGACGCGGCCAGGACAATGATCTTGGGAAACAAGATAGAATTTGTTGTTTGCGAAGTCGAAATCGTCGTCGTAAGCGCTCAGGACATCCGGCGCCAGCGTGCCGTCGACTTCTTGCGGAAGCCTGTTGTCGGGCATCACGACGAACTCCAT
>DATCFN010000396.1:0-2647 GCA_036509475.1 Rhizomicrobium sp.
CGCAGGCGAAAGCGATCCTTGGCAATAAAGTCGTCGCGTTTGATGGCCGCCCGTTCATGCAAGTCCGCCAGATCATGAATCAATATACCGGCGGCGCGGAGGAAACACGCGATATGCGCCTGCCCTTCGCGCTGGAATCGCCGCAACTGCTGCATGCGGCGGGCGTGGCGAAATTCGACGACCGCGTCATCCTGACCGTCGAAGATGCGAGCGGCGCGCGCCGTGACGTGACCGTGACAGCGCTACCACCGGCCAGGCATGATTCAAAAACGTGGCCAATCGACGATTTCCAGCCCGCGCCGCTGGCGGGGGAAGACAAAGACTGGCAGTCGGCGTTGCGCGGCGAGGCCGGCAACATGTTGTTCTTTGCCGATCCGTCACATGAATTCGTGATGCGCAATCTGCCCGCACAGCATGCGCTCTATGTCCGTTTCGATATCAACCGCAGCACGCCAACGGAGTCGATCGGAACATTCACCGACGCCGTGGAAGCCGAGGCGTTAAAGACCAAGCCCGCCAAGGTGATCATCGACATGCGCCGGAATGGCGGTGGCGACTACACCATGACTGCGGGTTTCATGCGGGGCTTTCCGTCCGAATTGCCAGGCGCGACGTTCTACGTTCTTGAGGGGCCGTTCACCTTCTCCGCCGCGATGACCAGCGCGGCGTTTTTGAAACAGGCCGGTGGCGCGCGCACCGTTCTGGTCGGCAGCAGGCCCGGCGACCGCATCCGCTTTCATTCCGAAGGCAGCGATTTCTGCCTTCCGTTTTCCAAAATCTGCATGAGCGCGCGCACCGCGATCCACGATTACGCGACGAAATCTTGCACGCCCATCGACGAGTGTTTTGCGCTCGATCTGTTCTATCCGGTCGCGATCAAGACCTTCGAGCCGGAGATTCATGCGCCGCTGACATTCGCAGCACTGCGTCAGGGCCATGATCCCGCGCTGGACGCCATCTTCGCCACAAAACAGCGCTGACTCGGCGCACCACTGCGATTGGCCTATAACGCTATAGCGATTCATAAAGGGGGGCTTCATGCCGCGCGTATCTGCCGCTTTCTTTGCCGTGGGAATTCTTTGCGTGCTCGCCGGAATGCTTCTGGGCATGCATATGGGCGCAACAAACAATATGACCTTGGCGCAGGCTCATGCGCATCTTAATCTCGTTGGCTGGGTGAGCATGGCGCTCTACGGCACGTTCTATGCGCTGGAGCGCGAGACGATGGTGGCGCGGCTGGCCTGGGCCAACTTCATCGTCTCCACCGTCGGCATCGCGGTGATGATCCCGGCGCTTGTCATGTTCCTGAACGGCGGCAACGATCCCAAATGGGTACCGATGATGTCCGCCGGCGAAGGCATCGTCGCGCTGGGCGCGCTGATCTTCGCGATGTCGGTTTTCCGCGAACTGTTTCGCCGCCGCGCCTGACTCTTAAAGCGACGGCCGCCGGTGGAAACCTTTTTCCGCCGGTGGATCGGCCTTTTCCATGCCGACGCCTTTGACCTGCGATCCCGCCGGGCCTTTCGCGCAGGCGGTGATGAAGGCGTTTATCTTTTCCTCATCGCCGGAAATCAGAACCTCGACGTCGCCGTTCGACCGGTTGCGGATCCAGCCGTCGAGGCCGAGTTTGCGCGCCTCCTCTATCGCGTAATTGCGATAGCCCACCGCCTGAACGAAACCTTCTATCTTCAGCTTTAACGTCGTCGTCGTGTCTTCACTCATGGTCGAAGGGCGTAACACTCCCCCACGGAAAATTGAAGCCGCTGTTTACCAGTCCTGCGCTATGCAGACGTGCCGGACAGGGAAGCCATGCGTTTTGCGCGCATTGCGCTACTAGAAACGCAGCGGCCATGTTCGACCATGGCTATTCGGGGGATTAGCCATTCAAGCGGGAGCGGCGTTGGCGTGAAACTACGATATCCGATCATGGCGGCAGCGTTGCTCGCCACGAGCAGCGCTTTTGCGCAATCCGCGCCGGAAAATGTCCTGAGCTATCAGGCATCCTATTTCGCCGACCAGCGTCCCAATACGGCCTATGACATGATCAGCCGCTTGCCGGGCTTCGTCTTTGACGATGGCGACACGGCGCGCGGCTTTGCGGGTACGGCGGGCAACGTCCTTATCGACGGGCAGCGGCCCACTTCGAAAACCGACGACCTGCAATCCATCCTGGCGCGCCTGCCCGCTACCGATGTCGACCACATCGATGTGATCCGCGGTGGCGAACAAGGCATCGACATGCAGGGCAAGACCGTCGTCGCCAACGTCATCCGCAAGAAAGGCAACTCCACGCAGATCGTGGTGCAGGCCGATGACAATCTGTGGCTGGGCGATCACCATTCGGTGCCGACCGCCAGCATCCAGTTCACGCAGCATAGCGGCGACTCCACGTATGAAGGCTCCATCGCGCGGCTGGGCAACTACGACGATTCCGTGGGCAAGGGATCGTGGACACTGGCCGATCCTGCGGCCGGCACCGTGGATCACGGACAGGCGCGCGATAGCGGCCGCGGCGCGGGCGTGCAGGCAACCGGGGCGGCGACGGTTCCGCTGTTCGGTGGGCAGTTCAAGGCAAACTTCTCGGTGGAGAATTCGCCGTTCTTTTCTTCGCTCAAGCTGCTGATGCCGGGAAACGATCAACTCATCC
>DATCFN010000397.1:0-2154 GCA_036509475.1 Rhizomicrobium sp.
GAAGTGATTGACCCAGCAGAAACCCGCAAATGGATCATGGCCGGCCTGCGCGCGGTGCCGACGCCACCCAGGCGCGAGGGCAAGAAACTGCAATGGATCGACGCGTGGTGACTACATATCGAACGGCAACGCTGTATAGGGCGTGCCCGAAATGCCACCGTCCACCGGCAGCACCGTCGCGGTGACATAGGACGACGCACGGCTGCAATAGAAGATTGCGGCGCCGATCATGTCGTCGTCCTGCCCTATGCGTCCGCGCGGCACACTTTTTTCCATGGCGCCGCGCGCGATAGCCAGAACCGGCGCCAGCATCTTGGTCTCAAACGGCCCCGGCGCGATGGCGTTCACGTTGATATTGTCCTTCGCCAGATGCTTGGCGAGATTGCGCGTCAGATGATGCACGGCCGCCTTGCTGGCCGAATAGGCATAGCTTTCCAGCGAAGGCGCGAGGATGCCATCGATAGATCCGATGTTGACGACGCGCGCCGGATCGTCCGCCGTGGCGGCGGCGCGTAGCAGAGGTAACAAGGCCTGCGTCAGAAGAAACACAGCCTTCAAATTGACGTTCATCAACTTGTCCCAGCCGGTTTCCGAATATTTGTCGATGGGTTCGGCCCAGGCGGCGCCGGCGTTGTTGATGAGGATATCGAGCTTCTTCTCGCGGGATTTTAGTTCACCGGCCAGCTTGTGGACTTCGGCCGTGGTCCCCAGATCGTGCGCCAACGGAATACAAACACCGATCTTGCTCAATTCTTCCGCCGCTTCGGCGCAGACTTTCGCGTTGCGCGACGAGATATAGACTTTCACACCTGCTTTCACGAAGCCGCGCGCGATCATCAATCCGATGCCGCGGGAGCCGCCGGTCACAAGCGCCGTCTTGCCTTCGAGATCGAAGAGTTTGGAAATGGCCATGATGCCCCCGGATCAGCGTCGCGATTTCGCGGCCGCAGTCTGCGGCGGACGCGGCCCTCCCGCAACTGGGTGCTTGGCAGGCGGCTTATTTTGAGGCTTCAGCCAATTCACGATCCACATATCTACCAGCGCATATTGTTCGGTGGCCGGCATCGGCTTTCCCGTGCGCATCACCTGAACGGCGAGCCCGTCGATCATCGTCGCGATGGCGCGGGTGGCCATGAGGACATCGACATCGGAAGGAATGTCTCCCACTTTCTGCGCCGCACGGATCATGCGCTCCGTGCGCGCATGCCACTTGGAGACGCGTTCCTGCATGCGTTTACGCACAACCGGGTCCGTGAACGATCGCTCCCAGAGCCCTATCAGGAAATTCCAGTTGCCTTTTCTTTCCGTATCCGTAGGCAGGGTGAGATAAAGCACCTGGCGCAGAGCTTCCAATCGATTTGGCAGATGCTCTATCGCGGTGAGGTCCTTGCCGACGCCCTGCGAGACGATTTCGGACGCCTCGACAAGCAGCGTTTCGACGGATTCGACGTAGTGGACCAACGCGCCCGTCGTGAAGCCCGCCTCTTTGGCCACTTCGCGCATCGTCGCCGCGCCCACGCCCTTCTTGCTGACGGTGCGATGCGCCGCCGCAAGAAAAGCGTCACGTCTGGATTGATGGTCTACTTTTTTCGGCATATTTCCCCCAGTCCATACAATGCCTTGCCGAGGGACACCGTTCAACGCTTTGAACGGTTATGGTCAATGTTTCGCAGCGCGCTTCTCGCGGTCACCCGGTCGATAGTCTTCTTCGATGTGCCCTACCAGTTCCGCGCGCGTGAACAATACGGGCTTGGTTCTCATCGCCACGAAAAGCGGCGACTGATCGGCATAGTGAGGAGAATTCTGATCGAGTGTCGCCGAGCCGAACTGGTGGATGCTTTGCGAAGATAATTTACCATGTTTGTCCCATGTGACGAACATGATGAGCGTGTCACCATCCACAGCGGTCAGAGTGCCGTCGTCCTGCGGCCGGCCATAGACTGCGCGGTAAACGTCCGGCCCTCCGTCAATGGGAAGGTCGAGCTTGCCGCGCCGGAAACGATTGAGTTGTCCCCATTCCGGATCGAGCCGGCCGAAATGCGTCTTCAATACGGTCATGGCTTCGCGCAGCGCATCCAGCGGCGCCATTTTGCGTGGGCCACCCTCTTCGTCCGGTGCAACACGCACGCCCATGAGCACGGCCAGAGCCGTGCC
>DATCFN010000398.1:0-9003 GCA_036509475.1 Rhizomicrobium sp.
GTTCGTGAAAGATGCGCGTCTGATCGCTGATGCGGTCGCGAGTTTCCCAGGGCTGGCGCATCGGATTGAGGAGGTTGGACGCGTTGGAAAAGTGCGCTTCGTTAACGATTCCAAAGCCACCAACGCGGAAGCAGCGGAAAAGGCCCTGGTTTGCTTTCCGGATATTTTCTGGATCGCTGGCGGCCGCGCAAAAAGTGGCGGCATCGAAAGTCTGAAACCGCAGTTTAATCGTGTCCACAAGGCCTATCTCATCGGCGAGGCATCCGGCGATTTTTCCAAAACACTCGATAGCACGCCGCACGAAATATGCGGAACGTTGGAGAAAGCCGTCGCAACCGCATTCGTCGATGCCAGAACGGCGAATGTTCCGGCGCCGGTTGTTCTTCTTTCGCCGGCCTGCGCGTCCTTCGACCAATTCGCGGATTACGAACAGCGCGGCGACATCTTCCGCGCGTTGGTGGGTGGGCTTGCCCTGCCGGAAAGACAGGCCTCGTGAGTCTGTCGCGCGCGCAAAGAGGTAGTCTCGCCGACTGGTGGTGGACGGTGGATCGCGTCGCCCTCGTCGTCATAGCCACGCTGTTTGGCATCGGGTTGATGCTGGCATTTGCGGCAAGTCCGGCGGCAAACGGTCGCCATGCAGCGGGAAACTTCGATTTTGCGATCAAGCAGGTGATTTTCGCCGCCGTATCCGGGGGCATATTGGTTTTCACCTCGCTGATGTCGATGCGGGCGATCAAATTGTGCGCCGCAGTCGTCTTTGGGTTCTCCGTGATTGGCGTGGCGGCGACTCTCTTTACCGGCGACGAAGTGCTGGGCGCAAAACGATGGATTGATCTCGGTTTCACGACCTTTCAGCCTTCGGAATTTTTGAAGCCGAGTTTTGCTATCCTCGGCGCAGCAATTCTCGCCGATCCCGCCGCGATCAAATTCCGTGGCGTTGTATTTCCAAAAGAAGCAATCGCCCTTGGCATTCTGGTTCCGGCGATTTTGTTGCTGACGCGGCAGCCCGACTACGGCCAGACCGCCGTGCTGTTGGCGTTGTGGGCAACGCTGCTGTTTCTAAATGGCCTACCCTTGGCGTGGACGAGTATTCTGGGCGGCGCGGGCGGCGGGTTGCTAGCACTTCTCTATGTTTTTGTTCCGTATATCCACCATCGGGTCGACCAGTTCCGCGATGGCGACAATACGGGCGGTCAAGCCAAGCTCGCGATGAAAGCGTTCGAGCATGGCGGCCTGACCGGTGTCGGACCTGGCGCCGGTACGATAAAATATCAGATACCCGACGTTCATTCCGACTTCATTTTCGCGGTCGCGGGCGAGGAGTTCGGGCTTGCGCTCTGTGCGCTCATCGCAATTCTCTTCTGCGTGCTTTGCGTCAGGCTTTTGCTGCGCTCCGCCAGAGCGCGGGACCCGTTCGCACAGCTTGCCGGCGCGGGGCTCGCCTTCGTCGTGGCGCTCCAAGCCTTTATCAATATGGGCGTTGCAACGAATATGCTGCCCGCCAAGGGCATGACGTTGCCGTTCATTTCTTACGGCGGCTCGTCGCTCTTTGCGATTGCTATAACGATGGGCTTCGCGCTTTCCGTAACGCGGCAGCGGCCGAAGATCGGTGAGCAGGATCATCAAGCTTTCCGCTTTTTGCGGAGCGCCACCGCATGAGCACGATTGTTCTGGCGGCCGGCGGAACCGGTGGGCACCTTTTTCCAGCGCAGGCCCTGGCGGCGGAATTGAGTCGCCGCGGCCGCAAGATCGTTGTGATGACGGATGCTCGCGGCACACAATACCCGACATACTTCCCCGATGCGGCGATTGAGATTGTTCCGGCTGCTGCGTTTTCCGATCGCTCGAAATTGCGTCTGCTCACCGCGCCTTTTGAAATTGCGGCGGGTGTCGTGGTCGCTCTTTCCAAACTGCTGCGCCTGAAGCCATCAGCCGTTGTGGGGTTTGGCGGCTATCCGAGCTTGCCTGTGATGGTTGCGGCCTGCCTTGCGCGTTTTCCGACGGCAATTTTGGCGCCGGATGCAGTGCTTGGCCGCGCGAACCGGGTTGTCGCCAATCGTGTAAGGTTGATCGCTGGTGGATTGCCGCTAAAGCGCTTTCTGCCGAAGGACATGTCAAAGGTCGTGTACACCGGAAATCCGGTACGACCCGAAGTGGTTGCGTTCGCAAACGCGGTCTATGAAACGCCGACACCGAACGGTGCGCTGCATCTGCTGGTGTTCGGTGGCAGCCAGGGCGCGCGGGCACTGAGCGAAGTCGTGCCGGCTTCTATTGCGATGTTGCCATCGGAGCAGAGGTCGCGGCTCAATATTGTTCAGCAGTGCCGCCCTGAAGATTTGGAAACAGTCCGTGCGGCTTACCGCGCCAGCGGCGTGACGGCTGAACTCGCGCCGTTCTTCGGCGATCTGCCCGCACGCATGGCGAAAGCGCATCTTGTCATCGGCCGTTCGGGCGCAGGGACAGTTGCGGAATTGATGGTGATTGGCCGTCCTGCGATCCTCATACCGCTTCCGCACGCATTGGACGACAACCAGACGCCCAATGCAGACGCACTCGCCGATGCCGGCGGCGGATGGCGTGTGGCGCAAAGCGATCTGACACCCGCCAAGTTGGCGGAAATGCTTAAGATGGCTTTTGCCTCGCCGGCTGATCTGGCAAAGCGCGCGGCGGCTGCTCACGCGCAAGGGAAACCCGACGCGGCACAACGCCTGGCTGATCTTGTCGAGAAATTGACGGGTCCGGCATGATACGCAAGCCATCCCCCACGCGCGTGCCGCTCGATATCGGGCCGATTCACTTTATCGGAATCGGCGGCATCGGCATGAGTGGGATCGCCGAAATCATGCACAATTTTGGGTACAAGGTTCAGGGGTCGGATACATCGGAAAGCGCGAACGTAAAACGCCTACGCGCGATGGGCATCTCCGTTACCGTCGGTCATGACGCAATGAACATGAAGGACGTTTCTATTGCGGTTTATTCTTCGGCCGTAAAAGCGGGAAATGTCGAACTTGAAATGGCGCGCGCTTTGCAGCTGCCGCTGGTTCGCCGCGCAGAGATGCTAGCCGAGATCATGCGGCTCAAGAACTGCGTCGCGGTTGCAGGGACAAACGGCAAGACGACAACCACGACATTGATCGCGGCGCTCGTGGACGCCGGTGGACTCGATCCGACGGTGGTAAACGGCGGCATCATCAATCAGTACGGTACGAACGCGAGGCTCGGTGCCGGCGACTGGGTCATCGTGGAAGCCGATGAGAGCGACGGAACATTTCTGCGCTTGCCGGCGACGGTTTCGGTCGTGACCAATATCGATCCCGATCACCTGGATTACTTCGGTACTTTCGATCGCATGCGCGATGCCTTCCAGCGCTTCGTCGAGAATGTTCCTTTCTACGGCTTCGCGGTGCTATGCCTCGACCATCCCGAAGTTCAGGCAATGATCGGCCGTATAGAAGATCGCCGTTTGCTGACCTACGGCTTCAGTCCGCAGGCCGATTTGCGCGCCGTTAACGTCTCATTTTCGGAAGGGGCCTCGCATTTCGATGTCATCGCCGCGGATCGGCGCAAGATGACGGAAACGCGGATGGATGGCATCAGGCTGCCCATGCCCGGCGAGCACAACGTGCAAAATGCGCTGGCCGCGATCACCGTGGCGCGAGAACTTGGTATTCCCGACGAGAAGATCCGCGCGGCCCTCGCGAATTTCGAAGGCGTGAAGCGCCGGTTCACCCGCGTCGGCGAATGGAATGGCAGCGCCATCATCGACGACTATGGCCACAACCCTTTCAAAATCGCAGCGGCGCTGAAAGCGGCGCGCCAAGCCTATTCCGGCCCTGTGATCGCTGTCGTTCAGCCGCATCGTTATACGCGCTTGCGCGACACGTTCGAACAATTCGCGACTTGCCTGAATGATGCCGATGTTGCCGTGATTGCACCGGTTTATGCGGCGGGCGAACAGCCCATAGAGGGTTTCAGCCGGGACAGCTTTGCGGAAGCGCTGCGCAGTCATGGCCACCGCAACGTGCTGACGATCGATGGCGAAAGTGATTTGGCCGCTGCTATAGCGCCCTTTGCGAAAAGTGGCGGCGCGATCGTGATGCTGGGCGCTGGTTCCATTTCCGCATGGGCGGCCAATCTTGAAAACGCGTTGAAAGCTGTGGGGGACGAAGCGTGATGATGACACGTCCCTGCGACGCGCTGCCACCAGTGCGCGGCACCTATGCCGAGAATGCGGCTTTGAAAGATCTCGTCTGGTTTCGCGCCGGCGGCAATGCGGAGGTCTTGTTTCGGCCCGCCGACGCTGACGATCTGGCGACATTCCTGTTTGCGAAGCCGGCCGACACGCGTGTGAATGTTATCGGCGTCGGTTCCAACCTGCTGGTGCGCGACGGCGGAATTCCCGGTGTCGTCATCCGCCTGCCGGGCGCGTTCGGAAAGCTTTCCATTGAAGGCCCATGCATTCGCGCCGGCGCGGCCGCGCTGGATGCCGCCGTCGCACGCGCAGCGGCTGACGCCGGGATAGGTGGCCTGGAATTTTTGCGCGGCGTTCCCGGCACCATTGGCGGTGCTTTGCGCATGAATGCTGGATGCTATGGCCGCGAGATCAAGGATATTTTCGTCGAGGCAACGGCCGTCACGGGCAAAGGCGAGAAGGTCACACTCAAGCCGGCGGACATGGGCTTTGTCTATCGCAAATCCGCCATTCCCGACGATTTTGTTTTCGTCGAGGCCGTGTTCGAAGGCGCCATAGGCGACCCGGCCGAAATCAAGTCACGCATGAACGCGCTCGTCGAACAGCGCGAAAGCACCCAGCCGGTAAAGTCGAAGACAGGTGGCTCGACATTCAAAAACCCTTCTGGCCACAAGGCTTGGGAGTTGATCGACCAGGCAGGTTGCCGCGGCTTGATACATGGCGCGGCGCAGGTTTCGGAGAAGCACTGCAACTTCCTCATCAACACTGGCAACGCGACGGCCGCCGATATTGAAGGTCTCGGTGAGGATGTTCGCGCGCGCGTGAAGGAAAAGTTTGGTGTGGAATTGGAATGGGAAATCAAACGGGTGGGCGTGGCGTGACGGAATTCAAACGCATAGCTGTTTTGCTCGGCGGTCTTTCCGCGGAACGTGAGGTCAGCCTTTCGTCCGGCGCGGGCTGCGCGAAGGCTCTGCGCGAAGAGGGTTTTGACGTCGTGGAGATTGACCCCAGGTCGGGAGATATCTCCGCACTGATTCATGCCGCCAACCCTGACTGTGTGTTTAATGCTCTCCACGGTCGCTGGGGTGAGGATGGCTGCGTTCAGGGCCTGCTGGAACTCCTGCGCATTCCCTATACGCATTCCGGCGTGCTCGCTTCTGCGGTGGCAATGCACAAGCAGCGGACCAAGGAAGTTTATGGCGCGGCAGGATTGCCGATCGTCAAATCCATCGTCGTCGATCGCCGCGAGGCTGCCGCGCGGCATCTGATGGAACCGCCTTACGTGGTGAAGCCGGTCAATGAAGGTTCCTCCGTCGGCGTGTTTATTATTCGCAAAGGCGACAACCGTCCGCCGGAAGAACTTGGCCGCGATGACTGGAATCTTTCCAATGAAATGATGGTCGAAGAATATGTCCCGGGGCGCGAGCTGACCGTTGCCGTGATGGGCGGCAAAGGGTTGGGCGTCACGGAAATCACGACCGGTTTGGAATTTTACGACTACGAAGCGAAATACGCATCCGGCGGATCCACGCACACGCTGCCCGCCAAAATTCCGGAAGCCATTGCGAAAGAAGCCATGCGGCTTTCCGAAGCGGCACACATCGCGCTGGGTTGTCGCGGCGTGAGCCGCACCGATTTGCGCTACGACGACACGGGCGCGAAGCCCCGTCTTGTTCTGCTTGAGACAAATACGCAGCCTGGCATGACGCCAACCTCGCTCGTGCCGGAGCAGGCGGCTTATGCCGGGCTTAGTTACGGCAAGCTTTGCCGCTGGATCGTGGAGGACGCGTCATGCGACAGGTAAGGGCGCGGAAAACCGCGAGTCCGCGTGCCAAATCCGGCCGTCGCGGGGCATCTCCAGCACGTGTGCCCGAACGCGAGAGCTTCGGCAAGCGCGAGAAATTCCGCAATGGTCCGATCACACACTTTTTCCGCGACCTGAAGGCTCGCCTCACGCCGTCTCGGCCGATGCTTTATATAAGCTCCGGTCTGCTAACGTTTGCGGTGATCGGCGGCCTTTTGGTGGGCGGCTATGTTGGTCGCGCTGTGGCTAGTGTGAACGATGCCGCTAACGCCGTCGCTGCCGATGCCGGCTTTGGCATATCCGCCGTCAATCTGGCGGGCAACCGTCGCACGCCACCCGCCATGATCCTGGCCGCTCTGGGTTTTGAGCCCGGCCAGTCCATTTTCAAAGCCGATATTCATTCGGCACGTGACCGGCTGATGCAGCTTGATTGGGTCGCGGAGGCGGATGTCAGCCGCCGATATCCTGATTCCATCTCCGTCAGTATCGTCGAGAAAATCCCTTACGCCTTGTGGCAGGCCGCCGACGGGCTTCATGTCATCGAGAGATCTGGAAAGCCGATCTCGTTTGCGCGGGCGGAAGACTATCCTCACCTGCCGCTCTTTATAGGCGATGCGCCTGCGAGCGCTTCCGACCTGGTTGATGCTATCGCGCAGCACCGCGCGGTCGTGGCGCGCACCCGGGCTATGCAGCGCGTTTCCGGCCGGCGTTGGAATCTGATCCTGGACGACGGTGTCGTCGTGAAGTTGCCGGAAGACGGCTGGCAGACACAGCTCGATGTCCTTGAGCATCTGATCGTGGACAAAAGCGTTCTCGAACGCGACATCACCGAAATCGACCTGCGGTCTTCGGACAATTATTTTTTCAAGCTGCGGGGCGGCGACCAGCAGCAAGTTACAAGGGGGAACAAAACCTAATGGGCGATGCAACGCGAATGCGCACCACCAATTCCGAAGCAACGGCCTTTCGTACGGGCCTCGTTGCCGTACTGGACGTCGGATCGACCAAGACGGTCTGCCTGATTGGACGCGCCGAGCCGGGAAACCTGCGCGTGCTGGGTGCGGCCTTGCGTGAATCCGGCGGCATCAAATCGGCTACCGTCACCAGCATCGTCGAAGCAGAAGAGGCGATCCGTGAAGCCGTCGCCGCGGCAGAAAACCATGCAGATGCCCGCATCCAAAACGTGTTGATTTCCGTCGCTTGCGGCTCGCCGATGAGCATCAATGCCCGGACGGCCGCGGCGCTGGACGGCGCGCTGGTGTCGGATGGTCACCTTCATGCATTGCTGCGCGAGGCACGCGGCCGTTGCCAGACGGAAGGCTATGAGGTCATCCATTCCGCGCCGACGTCCTATATCGTTGACGAGGCGCGGGGCGTTCACGATCCATCGGGCATGTTTTGCCAGCGCATCGGCGTCTCGATGCATGCCGTCGGCGTGAAGCCTTCCCCGCTCGCCAACCTGAAATTGGCTGTGGAACGTTGTCACTTGTCCGTCGTGGGCTCGCTTTTTTCCGCTTATGCGAGCGGTCTTTCCACGCTGACCGACGACGAAAAGCAGCTTGGGGCAACGGTCATCGACATGGGTGGCGGCGTTACGTCCATCGCCGTCTTTATGGAAGGTCAGCTTGTCCATGCCGATGTCGTGCCGATGGGTGGCAATCATGTGACCTCCGATCTTGCGCGGATGCTGGCAGCGCCGGTCTCTGCCGCCGAGCGGCTGAAAACACTCTATGGCGCGGCTTTGGGCGATATCGAAACCGGCACGGATGTCATCGCTGTCCCCCAGATGGGCGAAGCGGGCGACGAATATTCGGCCCGGGTTCCGCGGTCCATGCTCACGCGCATCATCCAGCCGCGGCTGGAGGAGATTTTCGCCGAGGTCCAGACGCGCTTGCGCGCAAGCGGCTTCGACGTGGCGGCTGGCCGTCGTGCGGTACTGACGGGCGGCGCTTGCCAACTCGCCGGCACGCGCGAGCTGGCACAACGCGTTTTGAACAAACAGGTCAGGTTGGGGCGGCCGCAGACATTCCAAGGTCTGCCGGCGGCATCCGCCGGACCGGACTACGCGACGGCGCTGGGTCTTCTGATGGCGGGAGCGACGATGGCGCCCGAAGCCCTCAACCCGGACCTCGCCGCTGAGCCGCCGGCGCAAAATGGATTCTTCAAACGACTGGCGGGCGGACTCTTCGGGTGATTCAATCCGGGTGATTCGCGCCGCAGCGAACAAATAAGACGTGTTGGGTCGGGTAGGGCCAAAAAGGCCGGGTACAAAAGGAGAGTAGTAAGATGGCTATCAAACTCGGGGCTCCCGAAACAAAAGAATTGCGGCCGCGGATCACTGTCCTGGGCGTCGGCGGCGCTGGCGGCAATGCCGTCAACAACATGATTTCCTCCAAGCTGGAGGGTGTCGATTTCATCGTCGCGAATACCGATGCGCAGGCTCTGGCCCAATCCAAGGCCGAACGGCGCATCCAGATCGGTGCGCGTATCACCGAAGGCCTCGGCGCGGGCGCGAAGCCTGAAGTCGGCCGCGCGGGTGCGGAAGAATCTCTGGACGAGATTCTGGAGCAGATCAGCGGATCGCATATGGTTTTCATCACCGCAGGCATGGGTGGCGGTACTGGTACTGGCGCGGCTCCCGTCATCGCGCGCGCTGTGCGCGAGATGGGCGTGCTGACGGTCGGCGTCGTCACCAAGCCGTTTGCCTTTGAAGGCGAACGCCGCATGCAGGCGGCGGAACGGGGCATCGAAGAACTTCAAGCATTCGTCGATACGCTCATCATCATCCCGAACCAAAATCTTTTCCGTGTCGCCAACGAAAAGACGACATTCGCACAAGCGTTCGCGATGGCGGATGACGTGCTGCATTCCGGCGTGCGCGGCGTCACCGATCTGATCGTGATGCCGGGCCTTATCAATCTCGATTTCGCCGACATCAAAACGGTGATGGGCGAGATGGGCAAAGCCATGATGGGCACGGGTGAAGCCGAGGGCGAAGATCGTG
>DATCFN010000399.1:0-5108 GCA_036509475.1 Rhizomicrobium sp.
AACTCGGCGGCGAGGTGGCGTGTAAGCTGAAGCAGCGCGGCCTTGGCCGGGCCATAATGCAGCGGGCTTGCCTGTTCCGGCTTTGCATAGATCCGCGCATCCGGCGCGACCTGCCCGTACATGGATGAAATATTGATAATGCTGGCGCTGCCCATCGCCGTCACGGCGCTGCGCAATGCCGGCAAAGCGGCACGCGCCGATTCGAAGGCGGCTGTGACGCTGGAGCGATACGTCTCGTCGAAAGCTTGCGACGTCAGAGACGCAAACGGCGCGGGCGTCATCGCAATGGCATTGTTGATCAATATGTCGAGGCGCGGACGTGACGCGAAGAAAGCGCGGACGCGCGCGAAATCCGAAACATCGAACGCGGCGCGCTCGGCCGAATGTCCCGCGCCGCGCAGCTCACCTTCGAAATCTTTGAGCCGCGCATCGTCGCGGCCGTTGAGGATCACATGCGCACCGGCTTCGCAGAGCGCGCGCGACATGGCGCGGCCCAGATGACCGGCCGCGCCCGATACAAAGGCGACGCACCCGTCGAGACGGAACAACGATATGGTGGGTGCGCTCACGGCGTTGTCGGCCACAGCGCCGGATTGAGAAGCTGCACCGGCACACGCGGCACACATTGTTCGATCAACGCACAATCTTCCGGCGACAGCGGCGGCCGCGCGCAAAGATGCAGATTCGCATCGAGTTGCTCTTCGGTTTCCATGCCGACGACCACGCCATCGACCCAGTCCTGGCCGCGTGCATAGGCAAGGCAAAGATCGGCGGTGCTTTTGCGTTCGAAACGGCGGGAAAATTCACCCAGCAGATTCATCAGATCGGCAACATCAACGCCTTCGACGCGCGGCCAGACCGAAGCATCGTCCGTCGCAAGAATGCCCTGCAGAAAAACGCTGCGTGCATGAACCGTCAAGTGCTGGCGGGCGCGGATGCGATCGACCACGCCCGCGTCACGCCATCGCCAGTCCAAGAGATTGAACGGAAGCTGGATATGCCGGACATCGCGACGATCCAGTGCCGCGATGGCTTCGGCCGGGGACTGCACCGAAACGCCGAGGGACAGGATGGTGCCTTCTTCCAGCAATTCGATCAGCCGCTCCCACACCGCGCCATCGAAGTCGGTCATGTGCGACGCACGATGCAGCAGCAGACAATTCAGTTGCTCGCGGCGCAAAGCGGTCAAAGACGCGCCAATGCTCGCGTCCACGGCGCCGCGCACGATATCGCGCGACGCATCGGGCGGCAGATCGGCCAGAGGACTGAGTTTGGTCACGGTGCGGATGTTGTTGCGGGCGCAAAGCGCCTCGCCAAGGCGATCTTCGCTGTCGCCATAGGCGCGCGCGGTATCGAAATTCGTGACCCCGGCATCGGCCGCGCGATGGACCAGGCGCAACGCCGCGCCATGTGAGGGTTTGCCGGTACGGTTGGCGGCGCCATAGGCAAGCCCCAACTGCACCGATCCCAGCACCAGTTCCGCCGGACGCGCCTTCTGCATAGAAATCAGCCTTTGGCCCCACCTGCACCCTCGCACCAACATGGTAAACGGGTGGTTACCTTCCGGCAGCGGGCTCAATCCTGGCCGAGGATTTTCCACAGGCTGGCGCAGGAAAAAACGGTTTCGCCGTCCACCTGAAAATCGCCGCGAATGAAGATGATCGACCGCGTCCGCCGGGTGATGACCGGCCGGACCTCGACGATTTCGCCCAGCTTCGCGCCCCTCAGGAACTGCGACTGCATGTTGAGCGTCACCACTGCGGCGTGGTCGCAGGCGTCCCAGGCCGCCTGCCCCAGAGCCAGGTCGGCGAATGTCATGTACATGCCGCCATGCAGGACGGCGCGCATGTTGACGTGCCGTTCATCGACCACCAGCGCGAAGCGGCGCGCGCCTTTTGCGCCCGTCTCGAAGACTGGGCCGATAAAAATCTCGAACGGATCGATGAGTTTCGTTTCCGTATAGCCGGATAATTTGGCGGGAAGCGGTTTCATTCCGCGACGGCGATCTTCCAGACGCCGCTGCCCACCATCAGCGTGCGCGATCCGCACACGATTTCGGACGTCAGAAATACGATGGTCCGGGTGCGGCGCGTCACGCGCACGCGCGACTCGATGATGTCGCCAAGCTTTCCCGGTCCCACGAAATCGCAGGTCAGCGAAACCGTGCTGCAACTCTTCGCACCGGAAATGAGGCGCGACGTGCGGCTCATGGAAACGTCCATGAATGTCATCAGCATGCCGCCATGGATTGTACCGGCACCATTCATGTGATGCTCGGCCGCTGCGAACGCAAAACGCTTCACGGCACCTTCTTCCAGATCGGAAAGGCGATAGAGCGGGCCGACATACTTGTTGAAGCCGCCAATCGAGGCGTCTTCGGCATCTTCGGGAATGCCGGCCGGTCGGTTTACCATGGGGTTGAAACGCGCTTCATCGCGAAACCGTGATATTGAGTTTTGCGCTGCAGCGCAATATCGCCCGTGATCGCGCAATTTGGCGCGGTTTGCGTGCATTGGAAACAAAGAATGGCCACACTAGACTGACACTCACGTAATGAGGGGGACGGGCGGCCAATGATAGCCGCTCCCATAGCCACGAGGATTCCAATGAAAACGAATTTGATTTGCGCCGCGCTGGTTGCTGCGCTCCTGTCCAGCACCGCTGCCGTCGCGCAGATGGGAGGCGGCGCTCCCGTCAGCAGCGGGCAACCTGCCCGCGCGCACACCACGGACCCGGGCAAGGTCGGCTCCGCCGTCGGCAAGCCGCTAAGCGCGGCGAGTGCGGCGATGCAAAAGCAGGATTGGCCGACCGCATTGGCGTCGCTGAAAGATGCGCAAGCGGTTCCGGACCAGAACCCCTTTGAAACTTACATGGTCAACAAATTCCTGAGCTTCGTTTACATCAATACCAAGGACTTCCCGAACGCCACGATTGCGATTGAGGCTGCCGCGGATTCGCCGGCGATGCCCGATGCTGACGCGAAAGACATTCTGCACAACGCCTTGCTGCTCGCGGCACAGGCTCAGCAGAACGATAAGGTCATCGCATACGCGCAGCGTCTCGAACCGATTGCGCCGCTCGATGCGCAATTGTCCGCGATGGTCGCAGTCTCCTACTACGATCTGAAAGACATGGCGCACGCCAAGGACTATGCGCAAAAATCGCTCGATGCCTCGAAAGCAGCGGGCACGCCGCCGGAGGCGAATGCCTCCGCGATCGTCATGAACGCGCAGGCGAAGAGCGATCCCGCCGCGGCGCTGCGTACGCTCGAACAGATGGCCGTCAGTTACAACCATCCAGAAGACTGGGACAAACTGGTCGGCGTTTCCCTCGGCACGAAGGGTCTCGCGAACGCGGACGCGCTCAACATGTATCGCCTGCTCAACCTCATAGGGCCGATGCTGACCGCCGACGATTACACGTATCTCGGTAATCTGGCCGTGGATCAGCGCGATCCCAAGGAAGCGGCTGTGGTCCTTGAGGCCGGCGTTGCTACCGGCAAAATCCAGTCCAGCGCGATGCTCACGAAAGCGCGCGCGAGCGCGGCGTCCGATGAGCGGGTGCTGAGCCAGGCTGCTTCTGCCGCTGAAAAGAGCAAGCGCGGCGACGATGACATGCAGATCGCCCAGGACTATTGGGGCTACGGCCGTTATGCCGACGTGGAAGCGACGGCGCGCGCCGCGCTTGCCAAGGGCGGCGTGAAAGACCCGGGCGAAGCCAATTTGCTGATCGGCATGGCTCTTGTCGCGCAAGGCAAATACGACGCGGGCAAAGCGCAGCTCGCGCAAGTCAACGGTTCGGAGGGGCGCATGAAGACCGCGCATCTGTGGACGCTCTATGCCGAGGCGAAGACACAAGGTGCGGCACCGGCCGCGCCCGCGCACTAAGCACAGAAATCCGGGAGCATCCTTGTGGGTGCTCCCGGTCTTTTTTAACGGCGACGCAGGACCACACCATGGGAATTCTGCTCGGCTTCACGCCTTTTATTCTGTTTTCGTTACTGACCGGCTTGTCGGTGAGTCTGGCGCTGTGGATCGCGTTCGCCGCGGCTTTCGCCATCGGCATCCGCGATTTCCTGCATGCCAAGACGCTGCGCGTTCTGGACATGGGATGCCTGTCGCTGTTTGCGCTGCTGGCGCTGTATGCCGGCTTTATTCAACCGAGCCTGACCGTGCAGGCGGTGCGCATGATCGCCGATGCGGGCCTGCTTCTGATCGCGCTTGTATCCATTGCGCTGCGCAAGCCCTTCACGCTGGAATATACGCGCGAAGATGTGCCGGAGGATTTGCGCGAAACACCGCTTTTCATCCGCGCGAATTATATCCTGACCGCGGTCTGGGCGCTTGCGTTCGCTGTCATGGCCGCGGCGGACACATACGCCACTTTCAACAAAAAATTCCCGCTTTCGCTGGATGTTGCGGCCGGGCTGGGCGCGCTGGCGCTGGCCATCGTCTTCACGGTGCGTTATCCCGCCACATCGCGCCTGGCCGTGAGGCGTCGCCGCTAGCCGAAAAAGGCGTGAAAAGATAACCGATTTGCGCGATAATGCGTTGCGCGCAGCGAGGCGACCATGTCGATCACAAAAATCTTCACGAACCATCCCAACTCCGTCGGAGAAACCTACGGCCAGCACATGGCAACGGCCTTGTCATTCGGCACGCGCATGGTCGCGGCGGGCGGCGCCTGCATGCTGCACGGCCTGTTCCCGTTCCTGTTCGTCAAGACCGGCAGCACCACCGTGCGCCATCTGCATGACGAGATGATCACCCACCGTTCGCGCTCGCAGGCGGCACCGGAATGGGTCGATACCGGCGCTTACATCTAAAGAATCTAGAGGATGCGCCTGACGAAATTTCCCTTTGCTTATATTTCGGTATTTTGCTAAATAAAAAAATATGAGCGATGTATTCGATGCCCTGGCAAATCCCGTGCGGCGGAAAATTCTCAAACTACTGCGAAGGCAACCGATGAGCGCAGGCGAGATTTCGGACAAATTCGATCTTGCGAAGCCTACCCTGTCGGGACATTTCGCCGTGCTGAAATCTGCGGATCTCATCAGCGCGGAACGAAACGGCACAACCATTCTCTATCGACTCAACATGAGCGTG
>DATCFN010000400.1:0-5031 GCA_036509475.1 Rhizomicrobium sp.
GCTGATCGTATGCGGCTACATCGGCGGCGGAGTGCTGCGCGGCGTGCTGGTTGGATCCGTGGTGTTGATCGTGTCGCTGTTCTTTACGCGCCTGGTTTTCCTGCATGTGTTCGCGGTGATCTCCGCGGCGTTGCTGACCAGTATCGTCTTTGCGCTGGGCGGTTTCATCAACGCCCTGTTCGCCAAGAATTTCGATCAGATTTCCTGGTTCCCGACCTTCGTGCTCACGCCGCTTACCTACTTGGGCGGCGTGTTCTATTCCATAAAGATGCTGCCCAATTGGGCCCACGTCGCCTCCCACGCCAACCCCATCCTGTATATGGTCAGCGCATTTCGCTACGGTTTTCTCGGTACCTCGGACGTCGATTTGCGGCTGGCGTATGCGATCATGGTGCTGTTTGCCGTGGGCATGTTCGCGCTGGCCGTGACGTTGTTGAACCGGGGCACCGGCATTCGAGATTAGGAGAGAGCTATGTTTGCTGCACTCATGCGCGGTCGCGGCGCGCTGCTTGGCGGTGCGATCGGCGCGCTGCTAACGGCCATCAGCGGCGCGTTGATCGTGGATGCCGCGACGGCGGCAACGGCAACGGCAGCGGCCGCCGATCCGATGACGATGGGTGGGGTGCCGGGTGCGGTGGACGCGGCGCCGGGCGTGGCGGATGCGACGCCGGCTATCGAAGGATTTTCGCCCGGCACGGCGGCCACCGAGGTGCAGCTGGAACGACGCTTCGATTCGGACCTATCGGCGGCGCAGCAGCGCTCGTGGATGGAGCAGATGTCCTCCGCGCCGAATCATGTCGGCTCCGCGCACGACAAGGCTAACGCGGAATTTCAACTGAAGAAATTCCGCGAGTGGGGCTGGGATGCGTCCATCGAGACATTTTCCGTGCTGTATCCGACGCCTCGCGAAGTCTCGGTGGAACTGGTCGCGCCGACGCACTTCGTCGCCCGCCTGACCGAACCGCCCATCGAAGGCGATAAAACGTCGTCGCAGACCCAGGATGAGTTGCCGGCCTACAACGTCTATGGCGCCGACGGCGATGTGACCGCGGAGCTCATCTATGTAAACCAAGGCATGCCGGACGATTACCGGGAACTCGAGCGGCAGGGCCTGAGTGTGAAAGGCCGCATCGTGTTGACCCGCTATGGCGGCGGCTGGCGCGGCCTTAAACCGAAGCTGGCTTACGAGCATGGCGCCGTCGGCTGTTTGATTTATTCGGATCCGCGCGATGACGGTTATGGTCAGGGCGATATCTATCCGCGCGGCGGCTATCGGCCGCCCGACGGCATTCAGCGCGGCTCGGTGCAGGACCTGGTGTTGTACCCCGGCGACCCATTGACTCCCGGCGTGGGTGCGACACCCGGCGCCAAGCGTCTGGCGATAAAAGACGCCAAGACATTATTGAAAATCCCGGTGCTGCCGATTTCGTATGCCGATGCCCTGCCGCTGCTCGCGGCGCTCGGCGGCCGGGTGGCGCCTGCCTCATGGCGCGGCGGCTTGCCGCTCGCCTACCACATAGGTCCCGGTCCCGCGAAGGTGCATCTCAAAGTTCTGTCGGACTGGAGCCGAAAGCCGCTGTATGACGTGATTGCACGCATCCGCGGCAGCCAGGAGCCCGATCGCTGGATCATTCGCGGCAACCATCACGATGCCTGGGTGTTCGGCGCCACCGATCCATTATCGGGACAGGTCGCCTTGATGTCCGAAGCCAAGGCCATCGGCAAATTGGTTAAGGACGGTTGGCGGCCGCGCCGCACCCTGATCTACGCCAGCTGGGACGGCGAAGAACCCGGCTTGCTGGGCTCAACCGAATGGACCGAGCAGCATGCGGCGGAACTCAAGGCCAAGGCCGTCCTCTACATTAATTCCGATGACAGCGGACGCGGCCGACTGGAGATGGAAGGCACCCATGCGCTACAGCATTTCGCCAGCGAGGCGGCGCGCGACGTGAAGGACCCGGAAACCGGCGCGAGTGTGCTGGCGCGGGCCATGGCCCTGCAGCGCGTGGCCGACTACGAAGCGGACGGCCGTGACGGCACGAACGCTCACGCGGGTAGCGGCGATCAGGCCGGCGCGAGCGAGCGCGACGCTGCGGCTGCCGAACTGAAACTGGGCGCGCTCGGCTCCGGTTCGGACTACACGCCGTTTCTGCAGCACTTGGGCGTGAGCTCCTTGGACTTGCGCTTCGGCGGCGAAGATGACTACGGCGTCTATCATTCCGCCTACGATTCTTTCGATCACTTTCGACACTTTGTCGACCCCATCTTCGAGTACGGCGTGGCGCTCGCCGAAGTCACGGGAAGGCTGGTTCTGCGGGCCGCCCAGGCGGATCTGCTGCCGGCGCGGGAAAGCGATTTTGCCGCCTCCGTCGCAGGCTACGCTGACGAACTACACAAGCTCGCTGACGGTATGCGGGTGAAGACGCGCGAACTTGATAAATTGCTGGACGGCAACGCCTACCAGCTGGCCGCCGATCCTTCGAAGCCGCGCGCGCCGCCGGGCCGCCTGGCCGGGGTGCCGTACCTGGATTTTGCCCAACTCGATAATGCCATCCTGAAGCTGCGCCACAGCGCCAAGGCTTTCGACGAGGAGTATGCGCGTCTCGGCGCAAGCGACGATGCGCGCTCCGCGGCGCAGCGCGAGCGGCTGAACGCCACCTTGGTGACCGTCGAGCAAGCATTGACCGATGCGCGCGGACTGCCTGGCCGCGAATGGTATCAGCACATGATCTATGCGCCGGGTATGTATACCGGGTACGGTGTGAAAACGCTGCCGGGTATCCGTGAGGCGATCGAAGGGCGCCGCTGGGACGAAGCCAACCAATATATTGGGGTGGTCTCGCAAGCGCTCAACGCTTACAGTGCGCGATTGGACCGCGCGGTCGCGCCGCCGTAGCCATCCGATCGTGGGTTCCTCATGGCTGTGTTAGTCGTGTATCGTGCCCGGGCACATCCAGACAATTTCAAGGAGACGAGTGATGACCGAAGAGAAGCAGCAAAAGTTTACGGCCAAAGTACGCCGCGGTCTGGTGTGGGTAGACACGGTCGCGAGCGCCGAACTTGCCAAGAAAAAGGCAGAGGCAACCGGCGTCAGGATCGAGGGCTTTACGGCCAGTGAACTCGCCGACGTCGAATCCGCGTTGACCTGGATCGCTCAGAACAAAGAATCGCAGAGTTCCGAACCCGCTTAAGTCCGCGCGCGGCGCGCTCGAATTGTTGCCGCCGGCAACGCGGAAATCGGCCGCGGATTCGCGGTGGCGGATGGAGTGCGCCGCCCTGAATCCGCGCGCATCGTCGCGGCCGCGCGGGCCTGCGTAACTGGCACGATAAGGACTGAGCTACACTATTGTCATGGCCCGCAAACGTGCATTAGTCGTCGACGATTCCAAGTCGGCTCGCGTCATCTTGAGCCGCATGCTTGAGAAGTACGACATCGAAGTCGACATGGCTGAAGCGGCCGAACAGGCCATCGAGTATCTGAAGCACAATCGCCCGGACGCGATTTTCATGGACCACCTCATGCCCGGCATGGACGGCCTGCAGGCGGTGCAGGCCATCAAGGGCAATCCGCAGACGGCCATGATTCCGATCATGATGTACACCTCACAGGAGGGGGAGTTGTACGTCGGTCAGGCGCGCGCCCTCGGCGCGATGGGCGTCCTGCCAAAGCAGGTGCGCCCGGTCGACGTGTCGAAAGTGTTGTACGAACTGCACCTATTGCCGGATCGGCGCGACATGGCCGAGCCCGCGCTGCAGCCCGTGGAACTCGAGAGCGGCACGCCGGTGGTGAAAGCGCCTGCTGCGGCCGGCGCGGCTGTCCCGCCGGGCATCGACTGGGGGCGCCGGCTGGAGTCGGCCGTGAAGGATCAAGCGATCGACGTGCGTCGCTTCATCGTCGCAAGCCTTGATAGTTTCGCGACCCGCATCGTGAGCGACATGCGCGATTCGACGCCGATGCCGGCGACGGAGCCGCCTGCGCCCGTGCGCGCGGTGCGGTCCCTATGGCCTTGGACCGTGGCGATCGTGGCGCCCTGCTTCGTGGCGGTTGCGTTCGCCGCGTGTTGGCTGATCGAGCGCAATGATTTGGCAAAATCGCGTGCCGAAGTCGCCGGATTGACCTCAGCCAATACGGAATTGCAGCGCGCGCGCCTGGATCTCTCCGCGACCGTCAAGGATCTCACGGCCGCATTGGCCGCGTCCGTTGGCGCCGCCACGACGCCCGGTGCCCCCACTGCCGCGGGCGCATCCGCCGCCACATCGAAAATTGAAACCGTACCTTACGGCGAGATTCCATTCGATCGCGGTCGTCTGGAAGCGTTGCGCGATCTGTTGGGGAAGCTCGAAGCCCAGGATTTTCACGGAGTAGTCAAGATCACGAGTCTGGCGGGACTATTCTGTCTCAGCGGCAACGCGAGCGACGGCTTCACGCTCGCCGCCGCGAATTTGGCCGCCAGCAAGTGCGATGTCATCGGCAATCCGTTCGAAGAGTCGCTATCAGGCCAGCAGCGCCAATCGCTGGCATTTGCCAATTTGATCGCCGGTGTGCGCCAGCGCACCGCGGGCGCCATCAGCGTGGCGATCGAAACCGCGGGCAGCGCCGCAGGCATCGCGCACGCAAGCACACCCTACCCAGCGCGCACCGAGTCGCTCACGGCGGGCGAGTGGAATCGCGCCGCGGCGGCCAATAATCGCGTCGAATTCTGGACGCAGAGCAGCCCGGGTGCGCGTCCCGGACAGTAGCGACCACAGTTCCGGGCCGTCGAAGCCGTCGAAGCCGTCGAACCCGCGGCTGCGGACGTTGCTGGGCCACGAGTTCTTTGCGCCGCACCAGTGGAAACGCCGCCTGGTCCTGTGGTGCGGCGCGGTGCTGGTGGCGCCGCCCCACTCGTCAGAACGCGACTCTGACGAACAGCTCGGGGCCTTTGGAATCGAAATCGAAGTAACCCGATTGGCGGGCCTGGATCGATGAGAGGTTCGCCTTCACGACGTTGTAACCCAGCGCGAAGGACACATTCGGGCGCAGCCGGTACA
>DATCFN010000401.1:0-3439 GCA_036509475.1 Rhizomicrobium sp.
CATCGTCGAGATAGAGGTGATGACGCGGCTTCATATGCGTGTCCTCAGAATGCCGGCAGGAGATCGTCATCGGCGCGCCGGTGATGCGGCTCGCCTTCGTTCATCGCGTGGGCACGGCCGATCACGCCGGTTTGGCGTGTAC
The DNA here is from genome assembly GCA_036509475.1 of Rhizomicrobium sp. Classification (GTDB taxonomy): domain Bacteria; phylum Pseudomonadota; class Alphaproteobacteria; order Micropepsales; family Micropepsaceae; genus Rhizomicrobium. Next base: position 143 of record DATCFN010000401.1, read on the forward strand.
GGTCCAATGCCTGCTTGTCGGCCGCGGCATCGTTTTCCTCGTCTAACAGGCCCAAAGCGGTGTCATGGTCTGGCGTCACGACTTTCCTGCTCTCGATATCGGGGAGACCGGGAAGACGCTGTTGCTGCAAGCCGCCTGCGTCCTGTGCTTCCGAGGAACCAAGCTCACGCTCGGCAGCAGTAGAGAGACGGATGTCCGGGCTACGCACCTGATCACCCCAATCGTTGGGACGGCGTGGCGGCCGATCGCGGTAACCGTGTTCGGCCAAGACGGGCGCTGGAGCGACGCGGCCGACAAAATTGCCGTCTTCGTAATATCGGATTTTCTTGGCACGCACCGGCGCGAGACCCGAGACGAGCACCAGTTCGTCGGCGGGCGGAAGTTGCATGACTTCGCCTGGCGTCAATAAAGGACGGGCGGTTTCCTGGCGGGACACCATGACATGGCCGAGCCAAGGCGAAAGCCGATGACCGGCATAGTTTCGTTGCGCGCGAAGCTCAGTCGCCGTGCCGAGTGCATCGGAGATGCGCTTTGCCGTTCGCTCATCGTTGGACGAAAAAGCGATGCGGACATGGCAATTGTCCAAGATCGCGTTGTTCTCACCATAGGCTTTGGAGATTTGATTGAGCGACTGCGCGATCAGATATGCGCGGATGCCATATCCGGCCATGAATGCCAGCGCTGTCTCGAAAAAGTCGAGCCGGCCCAAAGCAGGAAACTCGTCCAGCATCATGAGAAGCTGATGACGGCGGCGTTTGCCGGGATCGCCTTCGAGCCGTTCCGTCAGGCGTCGGCCAATCTGATTCAGGATCAACCTGACGAGGGGCTTCGTGCGTGAGATGTCGGATGGCGGGATTACTAGGTAGAGCGAAACCGGCCGATCCGCGTCCACAAGATCGACAATGCGCCAGTCGGACGCCGCCGTCGCCGCCGCGACCGTCGGATCGCGGTAGAGTCCGAGAAACGACATGGCGGTGGAGAGCACGCCGGAGCGCTCGTTGTCGGACTTATTCAAAACCTCGCGCGCCGCAGAGGCGACTACCGGGTGGACCCGCGGCTTATCCGCCGTGCCAAGATGGTTGGTCGCCATCATGGAGCGCAGCGTATGTTCAAAGGAGCGCTGCGGATCGGAGAGGAAAGTTGCTACCCGAGCAAGGGTCTTCTCTTCCTCGGCATACAAAACATGCAGGATGGCGCCGACGAGCAAACTGTGACTCGTCTTTTCCCAGTGGCTACGCCGTTCAAGCGCGCCCTCTGGATCAACCAGAATATCGGCGATGTTCTGAACATCGCGCACCTCGTCCGAGCCTTTGCGTACTTCGAGCAACGGGTTGTGCCGGGCGCTTCGCGGATCGGTCGGATTGAACAGCAGGCAGTGCGAGAAGAGCGAGCGCCAACCGGCGGTGAGTTGCCAGTTCTCGCCCTTTATGTCGTGAACGACGGCCGAGCCAGTCCAGGAGAGCAAGGTCGGAACGACCAGGCCGACGCCCTTACCGGAACGCGTCGGCGCAAACGCCATGACGTGCTCTGGGCCATCATGCCTGAGATAATTGTGTCCAAGCCGACCAAGGAAGACGCCGGACGCACGAAACAAGCCGGCTTGCTCGATCTCCTGCCGGCTCGCCCACCGCGACGACCCGTAGGTCGTAACGTGGCGATTCTGGCGTGCGCGCCACACTGAACCGATGATCGCAACGCCGCAGCCAAAGAGGCCACTGGACGCGGCGATTACCCCCGCCTTGTTGAAGAGTCCCGGCGCATAGGCGTCGTATGCATACCACCATTCGAAAAGACGCCAGGGATAGTAGATGGGGGTCGAAAGCAGGGTGAACCACGGCAACCCTAAACGCGCCTGATAGCCGAGTTCTACAGCCGCCCATTGGGTCGCGATCCACAGGCCGCCGATCACGACGGCGAAGACGATCAGGATTTGGCCAATGAGAATCTTAGTCGGGGTCATTTGCCTGTCTCCTTCCCGAGCGCGCACAACGCATCCAAGGATGGGAGACAGGAATCGATCGAAAAGCCGAAACGAACAATCGCGTTTATATACGCTGTACTACGATGATCTTTCCCCGATCAAAGTACAGCCAAGTTAATCGTATTTCAGCGTAGGAGCGCGAGCATCTGGCATCGAAAATCAATTGGGGGTAAGATAAACGTACTCAAAGCGTCGAGAACTGTCTCGAAGTGGCGTGATGAGTTTCAATCGCGCCAGCTTCCGTGATCCCAGGTGAACGAGTTCACCGGATCGGACCAGGAGGAAAGGCGATGATTGCCGGAATCATCCTTTGCATCGTTGGGCTCGGCGCGTTTTGCGTCCTGCTATTCAACTTCGCGGTCTACATGCTGCCGGCCTATATCGGTCTCTCGGCCGGCTGGTGGGCAATCAATTCTGGCGCGGGCGTCGGCGGCATTTTAGTTGGTCTCGCCGCTGGGGTATTCGTGTTTCTTCTCGGGCAGGTATTCCTTGCCTGGAACCGCTCGCTGGTACTGCGCAGCTTAGTCATTCTGATTTTTGCCGTTCCGGCAGCCTATGCCGGCTACAGCATCGTGCTTCAGATTTCAGAACTAGGAATTCCATCGCCCATCTGGCGTCATGTTTTCGCGGTTATCGGAAGCATCGCGATCGGTTGTACGACAATTGCTCGGCTTACCTCTCTACCAGACGTCCGCCCGCTCCGGGGACCTGCTGCCCTTGTGCAAGTCCGTCCACGTCCGACTGGCCTGCAGGAAACGATCCTTGCCCCGGAACGGCAAGAGTTACTGCCACCACCGCGACACCGATAGAGACGGCTCACCCTCAAACAGACAAACGCGATCGCCATCTTCCTCGGCACACTGATCGCGGCGCTCTGACTGGAGGGTCGCGGCGAGCCAGAGCACACATGGCGCCCGCGCTTACTTGCGCGCTCATCGGCGGCACCAATCGCTGCCACGACCACCAAAATTGCATCGAATATGTATAATTGTGCAACGAATCTTGTTGATCTGCATCATATAAGAGATTATATGCATCAGATAGGACAGTTTACGCAACGCGCTTTAGGAATCTGATGGAACACTTCTCGATCATCCAAGCTCTTTGTAGAGCAGCGATTGCCGATGCGTCGCCAGCATTGCGCAAGCAGATCGAGCGCCTACGAGATGCACTTGCACGGGATGGCGATCCAAAGCAGTCGGGCGCGCTGACCAGTATTCTCACGAGCGCGGAGCGGACCAAGGAGCTTTCGCCGAGCCGCATCGAGCGTTCGAAGGCTCAAATCGTCGGAGAGACTTTGACGCGCAATACCCCGG
>DATCFN010000402.1:0-3666 GCA_036509475.1 Rhizomicrobium sp.
TCCTGAAAACGCCCGAATTCCGGGTAAAGCGTGGCCAAATCGCTCGCCGTGCGCGTGTGCCGCTTACCCCAGTGTGGTCGGCCTTCATAATTTTTGAAAATCGCTTCGCAGGCGTTGAAATATGGCGTGGTATCGACGGTACGATACTGATGAACGGCGATGGTGGCGCTTTCGCGCTGATAAAAGGGGCTGATCCAGACATCGTCAGCCGCCACACTGCGATATTCGATGGGAAAGCCCGTGTTGATTCTGTCCTTGCGGATTTTCGCGACGACTTCGCGGATGGCATCGGGCCCTTTCGCGTAAGGCACGGCATATTCCATTTCGTTGAACCGGATCGTACGCGGGCTGGGAAATATCTCGCCGCTCCATCGTACCTTGGCCGAACCCGGCATCAGCTGTGAAAACATGCGGTGCGTCTGTTTCAACAGGAACGGCGCATAGGGCAGCACCTTGTTGATCGCGGCGAAAGTCTTTTCCTCGGCGCTTCCTTTCTCGCCGCGCGCATACATCGCCTCCGCGCTGCGCGGCTCCGGTGCAGGGTCGTTGGTCTCATTCAGAGTTTTGCAGATCGCAACGTCGGCATAGGGAAACCAGAAAAATTCGAAATGCTGGTTATCGGCGACGAACCCGTCGAGTTTTGCGAACAATTCGGTCGGCGGCAACAGGAACTGCTTTTCGATGAGCTTGTATGCCGGACGGACGTGCAGCGTGATTTCCGTCATCACGCCAAGCGCACCGATGGAGCAACGGCCGGCGGCAAACACCTCCGCGTTTTCCTCTGGCGAACAGTTCAGCACTTCCCCGCTGGCGGTGATCAGGCGAAATCCCGCCACAGCGGACGAAAAGCTGCCAAGTGTGCGCCCCGTCCCGTGAGTGCCGGTGCCGACGACACCGCCCAGCGTCTGTCGATCAATGTCACCCATGTTCTTGAGCGCAAGACCCTGTTTCAAAAGCGCGGGGCTGACGGCCCAGAGTGGCGTCGCCGCAAAAAACGTCGCCGTGAGTTTTGTTTTGTCGGCACTCTTTAGGCCCGTGAATGCCGCCAGGTCGACAATCGTTCCGTCACTGGCGCAGATCGGCGTAAAAGAGTGGCCCGTGCCGGGTGCCCGCACGGGCGCGATGGCGGTGCGAATGGCCCCAGCGAGCGCCACTTCATCTTTCGGTGCGATGACCTGCTTCGGCTTGGACGTAACGCCGCCCGACCAGTTGGACCATTTGCCGCCGACGATTTTCATGCCCTTGTCCCTGATGACCGAGGCGCGGTTTTAGTCGCTTCTTCGCACAGGTCAAACTTGCAAGGCCCCGACTCAAATGTCAGCGAATTTGGGCGCGCGCTTCTCCAGAAAATGCGCCACGCCTTCCTTGAATTCGGGATGGGCGAGGCTGGTCTTCATTTCCGCATCCGCCACCGCGATTGCTTCGTTGAAGTCCTGGAAATTCACTTTCCAGACTTGCGCTTTCATCACCGCCATGGAGCGTGGCGAAACCGTCTCCGCCATCATTCTGGCGTAAGCCATCACGTTTTCCATGAAGACATCCTGGGGGAACACCTTGTTCACAAGGCCGAGGCGCAGTGCTTCCTCCGCGCCGAACTTGCGCGCGGACAGTAAAAGATCGAGTGCGTTGGCCAGACCCACCAGTCGCGGTAGCAACCATGAGATTCCGTGTTCCGCGACCAGTCCGCGTTGCGCGAAAGCCGTCGTGAACACGGCTTTGTCGGCGGCAAAACGCACATCGGCGTAAAGCGCCATGATAAGACCGATGCCTGCGGCCGGGCCATTGATCGCGGCGATGATGGGTTTCTTCGTGCGCACGAAATATCCGAAGCGCTCCGCGTCGGCGAAATCCGCATCCAGATTGGGGCCGAGCGACGACGCGAAGGTCTTGTCGATATCGCTAGGCGCAATCTGCGTAGCGCTGTTGCCGCCTTCGCTGACATGCGCTGAAAGAACTTCCATATCGGCGCCCGCGCAAAAGCCGCGTCCCGCGCCGGTCAGCACGATGACGCGCACACCGCTATCGTTCGCGGCCTTGGACACGGCCTGCTTCACGCTGTCCGCCATTCGCCCGGTATAAGCGTTCAACCGATCCGGCCGGTTGAGCGTCACGATCGCAACGCGATCCTTCACTTCATAGAGAATGTCGGGAAATTCGCTCATCGCTTTCTCCTGCCGCGCGTGCCGTGGCCGTTGCATGGCTGTCGGCCGCATGTTCCCATATCGGCGCGCCGCCGCAAGCGTGAAAGGCCAGCCATGCTGCACGAATATCGCGATATTCTGTTTGATGTCCCCGAACCCATGATCGGGCGGATCACGCTCAATCGGCCGGACAAGATGAACGCCTATACCGGCGCGATGTGCGACAGCATCGTGGCGGGGCTGGCGGAATACGTTGCCCGCGACGACCTGCGTTGTCTCGTCATCACCGGTGCGGGGCACGGCTTCTGCTCGGGCGGCGACATCAGCGGCGAAGACCCCGACCGTCCCGATTACAAGAACAAGCAGATGGGTTACGGCCACGAGATGCGTGTCGGCATGCATGAGGTCGTGGGAAAATTGCATCGCGCTGACAAGCCGGTCATCGCGATGATCAACGGTGCGGCGGTGGCGGGCGGCCTGACATTGGCGATGGCCTGCGATTTTCGTATCGCCGCCGACAGTGCAAAGCTCGGGGATACTTCCGGCCGTTTTGGCTTGCTTCCCGATGAAGGCGGTGCGTGGTTCTTCCCGCGCGCGATGGGTTTGGATCGCGCGTTGAAAATGACGTTACTCGGGGAGGTCTATCCGGCCGACGAAGCGTTGAAGCTCGGCCTGGTTACGGAAGTCGTACCGGCAAGCGAGTTGGAAAAACGTGTCATGGAACTCGCCAAGGCCATCGCCGCGAAGGCGCCCTTGGCCGTGCGCCTCGCCAAGTCGATGATGCGCCACGGGTTGAGTTCTTCGCTGGAGCGTTCGCTCAATGACGCCGCGCTCGCGGTGATGATCGCCAATCCCAGCGAGGACGTGCGCGAAGGCGTCTCGGCATTCTTTGCGAAACGTCCGCCACAGTTCAAAGGGCGCTGATTAGTGCGGCTTGTGCGAGAAGTTCACATGCACGGAATGGACACTGTCCCAGGCGCTTTGATCGTTTCCCACAAGGACGTTTAGACGGGCCGGACCGTGTGTTGCCCCGATGGGAGCGGTGGCGATCGGCGTTGCGACCGCCGGTGCCTCCTCATCGCCGGGATAAATCGTATTGCCGATGGCGGCGCCGCTGGTTCCCATGGCCACGGAAGTTCCGGCAACCAGTCCGGCGGCGATTGCTGGCGTGGCAACGGCGACAACCGCCGATATCGCAAATTGCATCAAAAGCCGTTTGTTTGGCCTGCGCATCTCTCTGTCCCGCCAATCACCACCACATCGGCTTAACGGACGTGCAAGGCGCCGGTTTCGTGGAAGGTTGGGATTATTTGCGGGCCGGTTCATCTGCGGTTCAGGCACAGGCTGCGAAATTGGGGGCCCTGCGTCGCCGCCATCTTCCCGCCCCACGCGTTGGGTAAGTGGAAGACAGCGCCAAAGGCGTTCAAATCAAGGATATTTCGATGCGTAAAATTCAGACTTCACTGTTGGCCCTGTCTTCGATCCTGCTGCTCAGCGCCTGTGTCGAACAGCCGTTGGGGCCGTC
>DATCFN010000403.1:0-3570 GCA_036509475.1 Rhizomicrobium sp.
CGGGCGATTTCAGCCACGCGGCCAGACCGCCCGCCTCCACGCCGGCCGCCGATGCGGGATTGCCGCTGGGCTCGCCCGCGGCCGGATCGACATTCTTACCAACGTCCTGATCGGAAGACTTCACCAGCACCTACTCCCCAGACATCTTGTTTTTTTATCCAGCCGTCCGTGCCGCTGGCCACAACTTCGCAGATGTCAGCCTCGCAGGCTTCCAGCCTTGCGACAACGCCGGGGACGGCCAGCGCCACAACGGGCGCGTTCGGGTCGTCGCTATTCCGGATTCTGGCGGGCGCATTGGCGATCACAACAACGGTGCGGCGGTCGGACACCATCGTACTGTGCAGCCATCCGACCGTACCGTCGCTATCACGCACTTTGCGCCAGACATCGTAGGTTTGGATGACCTGTATCGGCAGGTCTTTGCGCCGGTAAATCCACAGAACGCGATGCTGATAGGAAGGCCCTTCGCGCAGATAGGCCCGGTCGTGGGCGATGCTGCCATAGTAGGGGACGGAGGTCGGAATGGGGGTGGCCCCCAAGCCCGCCAGCCCCACAAAAAGCGCCACCGCCAACCGCAAGTTTTTTTGGAGAATCCACCGAGTCATCGCCGTTGTTTCTAGCGGCTCGCGAAAGTTCTGCAAAGTTACAGCGGGTCCACACGACACATTTGACCGCCCGTCGCCTTCTGCTAATTAGGCTGACGGGGCGCGCCAAGCTGCTCCATCGGAGCCTAGCCCATGCCTGCCAACAAGCCGCTCGTGATCGTCACGCGCAGACTGCCCGACGCGATCGAAACGCGGATGCGCGAGCTGTTCGACGCCAGGCTCAACCATGAAGACGTGCCGATGTCTCAGGCGGCGCTGATCGAGGCCATGCAGACGGCCGATGTGCTGGTGCCGACGGTCACGGATCGCATCGACTCCAAAGTGATTGCGCGCGCGGGGCCGAACCTCAAACTGATCGCCAATTTCGGAACCGGCGTGGACAATATCGACGTGAAAACCGCACTGGAACGCGGCATCACCGTCACCAACACGCCCGGCGTTCTGACCGAAGACACCGCCGACATGACGATGGCGCTGATCCTGGCCGTGCCGCGCCGTCTGGTCGAAGGCGTCAACGAATTGCAGGCCGACAAATTCACCGGCTGGGCGCCGTCATGGATGCTGGGCAACCGCATCTGGGGCAAGCGTCTGGGCATCGTCGGCATGGGGCGTATCGGCCAGGCCGTCGCGCGGCGCGCCAAGGCATTCGGATTGCAGATCCATTATCACAACCGCAAGAAGGTCGCTCCCGGCATCGAAGCCGAACTGGAAGCGACCTATTGGGAGAGCCTCGATCAGATGCTGGCGCGCATGGATATCGTGTCGGTGAACTGCCCGCATACGCCGGCGACCTATCACCTGCTTTCGGCGCGGCGGCTGAAGATGATGAAGCCCTCCGCCTACATCGTGAACACGGCGCGCGGCGAAGTGATCGATGAGAATGCGCTGACGCGGATGCTGTCGAACGGCGAACTTTCCGGCGCGGGCCTCGACGTGTTCGAACACGAACCAGCGGTGAATCCGAAACTGCTGAAGTTGAAGAACGTCGTGCTGCTGCCGCATATGGGATCGGCCACCATCGAAGGCCGCATCGACATGGGCGAGAAGGTCATCTTGAACATCAAGACTTTCGCCGATGGCCACAAACCGCCGGACCGCGTCATCCCGGCAATGTTGTAAGAACCGTTGGGTGCAGGACATGACGGCATGAACCTGACCAACAAAATCATTCTCGCGCTGGTGCTTGGCACCATCGCCGGATTTCTGGCGATTGCCGGCGGCTTTCTCGTCTGGGCGGACATCACCGACTTTTCCGACCGCGAAGGCTCGGTCGGGATGGCGTTCATTTTCTATTTTGCCCCCGCCGGCGGCATAATCCTCGGCGCTATTTGCGCCTTCGTCACATACAGAATTTCGAAGCAATGGCGGCCGGGCTGAACGGATCACGACCGCTCATAGACCACATCGTTCCAATACTTCGCTTTGTGCGAGCCGGTCTGTTTGAAGCCGCGCCGGCGCAGTTCTATTCCGATCAGATAGTTGAAGTAGCCATGCGCCACCAATGCGGTGCCACCGGTCGTCTGCGCGCGCGCAATGAGAATTTCGGCGGCCCGTTTGGCGCGGCGTTTGGATTTGTGGTAGCCCTCGATCTTCGGGCTGAAACCGGCATACCACATCAGGCGCGAGACGATCGCCCATTTCGTCACGGTCATCTTCAACAGCGGGATACGCGGCGATGCCAGCGGGGATTCAGCGAATAGCGGGTCGACGATCAATTCGGCTTTAGGAGCAAGGACGCGCGCACTTTCCTCCGCACGTTTGCGGCCCGACGTGAACACGGCTTCCAGTTCACCGATCAGGTCCTGCAATTCCTCCGGCGGCGCGCTGGCGGGATCGAGGCCCGCGTCTTCGTAATCGTCGATATAGGTGCGGAATTCGCGATGCGAGGTGCGCGGCGACGTCGCGATTGCCGGTTTGCCGTGACGGATAAGGATGATCCGCAGCGGTTGCGTACCCGCCCTCGCGCCGGCCATCGCGGCCGGTTCGGTGTCCTTTGGAAGGGCGGCGGCTTGCGATGTCATACCGATATTCTACGATTGTTTTGACAGATGGCGGCATGCCGCCAAAGGACGCTCACAGATAAATAGGAACGGGACGGGGCAAATGGAACAGGGCAAATTCAACGGCAAAGTGGCGATTGTGACAGGTTCCGCATCCGGAATCGGCGCTTCGGTGGCGATAGGCCTGGCGCGGCACGGCGCGAAAGTCGTGGTCAATTATTCCAAGAGCGAAAAGGAAGCGGGTGAAATCGCCAAGGCTGTCCGCGAGGCCGGGGGAGAGGCCATCATCGTGCAGGGCGATGTCGCAAGTGACGCGGACTGCCGCAAGATCGCCGCCGCGGCCTTGGACAAATGGGGCCGCATCGACATGCTCGTCAACAATGCCGGCACGACGAAGTTCGCGACACATACCGATCTGGATGCGCTAAGCGCCGAGGACTGGCAGAAAATCTATTCCGTAAATACCATCGGTCCGTTTCAGATGTTTCGCGCCTGCGCGCCGAGCCTGAAGGCGCATGGCGACGGCGCAGTGGTGAATGTCTCGTCCGTCGCCGGCGTGATGGGCGTGGGTTCGTCAATTGCCTATGCGGCGTCGAAAGGCGCGCTCAACACGCTCACCATTTCGCTGGCGCGCGCGTTCGCGCCCGAGATTCGCGTAAACGCCGTTTGCCCCGGCTATGTCGCGACACCGTGGTTCAGCGGACGCTTCGGCGCCGACAATGCCGACCGCATCGCGGCTCAGCAGGCCGAAGCCAATCCGCTCAAGCGCGTTGCCGACGCCGACGACATCGCAGAATCGATCCTGTTTCTGGTCGGCGCCGGTGCGCGAAACATCTCCGGTGAGATGTTGCTGATCGACAGCGGCATGCATCTCAACATGACCGGCACGAAACGCTAGCGCCCAATAAGGCAGCGGTCTGCGCAAGCCCTGTGCAAACCGATGTTGCATTGCAACAACGGTCGCG
>DATCFN010000404.1:0-2007 GCA_036509475.1 Rhizomicrobium sp.
ATGACTTCGTGCATGTTCGAGATGGTCTTCTCGAAATGCGCGTCATGCGGCGCGATGACGATGATCGGCACGTTCTCGTCGATCAGCGCGATGGGACCGTGCTTCATCTCGCCCGCGGCATAGCCTTCGGCGTGGATGTAGGAGATTTCCTTCAGCTTCAGCGCGCCTTCCAGCGCCAGCGGATAGCTCGCACCACGGCCGAGATATAGAACGTCGCGCGCCTTGGCGATTTCCTCGCCCAACGATTTCATCTTCGCTTCCTGTTTCAGGAATTCGGCGATATGACGCGGCGCTTCCAGCAGCGAGGCGCACAGTGTCTTTTCGTCTTCCATGCTCAGCGTGCCGCGCGCTTCGCCCGCCGCGATGGCGAACGACGCGAGCGACGCCAACTGGCAGGTGAACGCCTTGGTCGAGGCGACGCCGATCTCCGGCCCCGCGAAGGTCGGCAACACGATGTCGGATTCGCGCGCGATGGAACTCTCCGTCACGTTGACGATGGCGATGGTCGTCTGGTTCTGCGCTTTCGCATCGCGCAGCGCCGCCAGCGTGTCCGCTGTCTCGCCCGATTGGGAAATGAACAGTGCAGCGCCGTCCTTCGGATAGACCGGATCGCGATAACGCAATTCCGATGCGACATCGATCTCCACCGGCAGACGCGCCAGCTTCTCGAACCAGTATTTGCCGACCATGCCCGCGTAATACGATGTGCCGCAGGCGCAGATGGTGAGGCGCGTGGCTTTCGTCAGCGCGTCCCGCAAACCTTTGCCCTGACGGCGCACAACCGGACCCGCCGGATCCAGATAATGCGCCAGCGTATGGCCGATGACTTCCGGCTGTTCGTGGATTTCCTTGGCCATGAAGTGATTGTGGCCGGCCTTGTCCACCAGCGCGGCGGACGCCGATGTGACTCTCACTTCACGGTTCGCGGGCGCGCCGCTTTCATTATAGATCGCGACCTGCGGGCCGCGCAGCACCGCGACGTCGCCGTCTTCCAGATAGGAGACGCGGTTGGTGAACGGCGCCAGCGCAAAAGCGTCGGAGCCAAGATAGGCTTCCTTGTCGCCATAACCCACGGCCAGCGGACTCCCCTTGCGCGCGCCGATGACGAGGCCTTCCTCGTCGTTGAAGATCATCGCCAGCGCGTAGGCGCCCGTCAGGCGTCGCACCGCTTCCTTCGCCGCTTCTTCCGGCTTCATCCCGCGATCCAAATAATCGGTGATGAGATGCACCGCGACTTCCGTGTCGGTTTCGGATTCGAACTTGTGGCCCTTGGCGCACAACTCGTCGCGCAGCTCGCGGAAATTCTCGATGATGCCGTTATGCACCAGCGCCACGCGCGCCGAGGCATGCGGATGCGCGTTGGATTCCGTTGGCGCGCCATGCGTGGCCCAGCGCGTGTGGCCGATGCCGGTGCGGCCCAACAGCGGATGCTTCGCCAGCGTCTCGGCAAGCTTGTTGAGTTTTCCCGGCGCGCGGCGCCGTTCGATGTGCCCGCCGGTCAAGGTGGCGATACCGGCGGAATCGTAGCCGCGATACTCCAGGCGCCGCAGCGCTTCGAGAATAAGAGGCGCCGCGTCTTCGCGCCCCGATATGCCGACGATACCGCACATAGTATGTGTTTCCCTATTTCTTCTTTGCGGCGGCCTTTTCGGCCTTCTTCCGCGTGCGGAATCGCTCCGCCCAGCCCGATATCTGTTTCTGCTCGCTGCGCGTCACGGCCAGGGCGTCTGCTTCAACATCCTTGGTGATGACGCTGCCTGCACCGGTGATCGCGCCGTCGCCGATTTTCACCGGCGCCACCAGCGCCGTGTCCGAACCGATGAACGCGCCCGCGCCGATGTCGGTGAAATGCTTGTCGAAGCCGTCATAGTTGCAGGTGATGGTGCCCGCGCCGATATTCGCGCCGGCGCCGACGCGCGCATCGCCGAGATAGGTCAGATGGTTGGCCTTGGCGCCCTTTTCAACGCGCGTTTTCTTCACCTCGACGAAATTGCCGATATGCACGTC
>DATCFN010000405.1:0-5184 GCA_036509475.1 Rhizomicrobium sp.
CAACCGCCAATGCGCTTTCGCCATTGGCCATGCCCATCGGCGTCAATGCGCGATTGAGCCAGCCGTCGCCCAGCACATGCGGTCCGATCGCGCCGGTTTCCAGAACATTCTGGCCGTCAAAATGTGAACGGTCGCGATAGGGCGAGGAGATATTCTGGAAGACGACCAGTTCCTTCGCGTCCCACATCGCCTTCATGTTTGTCAGCGAAGGATGCAGGCCGAAATGGCCGTCGAGATCGTGAATGGGCGTCGTGCCCATCATGTCCATCGCCAGCACACCGCGCACCGATTTGTAATCTGGATCGCCGTGTGGCGGCACAGCGGCCAATCCATCCAGCGCGCCGCGCAGGATAACCACCACGAAGCGCCGGTCGCCCGGCACATTGGCAAACGCAAAGCGCACCGGCGCATCCCAGACGCTCATGGCGCTGGCGGCGAAGGCGGTTTTCAAAATCGAGCGACGGTCCAGCATGATCATCTCCGCTGAAATTCGGGACTGGAAACAACGAGCGCGACCGCCTCACCGGGCGTCGCCGAAGCCTTCATCGCAGCGCGCGTGGCGGCCTGCAGCAGCGGACCCAGACCCATCTCCGCCACCGCCTGCGCATCGAAATTCTGCGGCAGGCGATTGCCCAGTTCCTTCGCCCACTGGATGCGGTTGAGCAACGCATCCGGACCGGACCATGCATCCGAGCTGTCCGGCCAGCCTTTGGGCGACGGCGCGGCGAACGGAAACGCGCCCATTGAACGCGTGGCTGCCATGACGCCGCGCACCTGCTTGTCCTGATCGGTGTTGCTGCGCGGCCAGCCCAGCATACGCATCGCAGCCGTGGTGTATTCGACGGGATTGCGCATTTTTCCGGCGCCCGGTTTCCACGCCGCCGGATCGTCCAAGGCGGTATGCGCCAGCGCTTTCAAATCGCCGCCGGTCTGGTTGAAACTTTTTTCCAGCCGCGCGACCGACGCGGCGGACGGCTCGTCCGCGATGAACGCGACGGCGAATTTGTTGGCGATATGCCGCGCGGTGGCCGGATCGTGTGCGAGGTCCTTCAGCGCCGCGATGCCAGCCTCCTCGCCGCCATTGTAGGTTTTGCCGCGCAAGACGATGTCGCCCGGCTCATGCCGCGCGGGGTAATAGCGAAAGCCGGTTCCCCCACCCTGCCGGTCGATGCTCCAGCCGGTGAGGATATTCGCCATCGCGATGACATCGGCCTGTGTATAACCGCCACGGACGCCCAGCGTATGCAACTCCATGATCTCGCGGCCGAGATTTTCGTTGATGCCTTTTCCCGACAGATGCCCCGCGATTGAATCCGCGCCGATGGATTGTGCGTTGTCGAGATAGATCTGCATCGCCGGATGGCGTGTCGAAGCCAGCAGCATGTCTTCGAACTTGCCCGTGATGTTGGGGCGGATCGCCTCGCGCTCGAATGCGCCGACCAGTGTCACATCCGCCGGGTTCAGCGCGGAGACGGTGAAGTGATTGCTCCAGAACCAGACCAGCCGTTCGGCGAAAGGCTTCTGCGTCGTGAAGCCGAGTGCGAAGCGCCCCGCCATCTCGCGCGTATATTCCGCGACGAACGTCTTGAAGAAGATTTTGACCGGATCGGGCGCCGCGTTCGGTTTGGATGGATCGGCCGCCATCGCGGCAGCCGCGGCCTGCCTCTCCATCTTGCGATCCTGCCGGTACTGGAGGAGCGCGCCGACCAGATCGCCGCCGGATTGAAACGGCGCGCCGCCATCGACCGGCTGCGGTTGATCCACAGGTGAATCGAGTTGTTCCAGCAGCCACGCTTTGGGCGCGGCACTGGCCGCTTCTATCTCGCCCGGCCTGGCACCAAGGCCGAATCTCTGCGCCGCAATCGCACCTTCGAGGGACATAAATCTCTCCCTTGCGCTACTGTCGGCACCCCACTAAACGAAGCTAGACCTCTTAATCTGAACCGTAAATGAATAGCGGCAAGAAGAACGGCCTCACTTATAAAGACTCCGGCGTCGACATCGACGCGGGCGACGCGCTGATCGATCGCATCGCGCCTGCCGCGAAAGCGACACGGCGTCCCGGCGCGGACGCGGATCTCGGCGGTTTCGGCGGCTTGTTCGATCTGAAAGCCGCGGGGTTCAAAGACCCGATACTGGTTTCGTCCACCGACGGCGTCGGCACCAAGCTGAAGATTGCCATCGAGACACGTTTATTTAATGGCATCGGACAGGACCTCGTCGCGATGTGCGTGAACGACATTATCGTGCAGGGCGCGGAGCCGCTTTTCTTTCTGGACTATTACGCGACCGGCAAGCTCGACGTCGAAGATGCAGCGGTCGTGATCGAGGGGATCGCGCGCGCGTGCAAAGAGTCCGGCTGCGCCTTGATCGGCGGCGAGACGGCGGAGATGCCGGGGCTCTACGCCAAAGGCGATTTCGATCTCGCCGGATTTTCCGTCGGTGCGGTGGAGCGTGGCCATATCCTGCCGAAGATGAATGACATGGTGGCGGGCGATGTTCTGATCGGCGTCGCGTCCAGCGGCGTTCATTCCAACGGCTATTCGCTGGTGCGCCGCGTGGTCGCCGATGCCGGATTGTCCTACGACGCGCCGGCGCCCTTCGACGCCACAAGCAAATTGGGCGAGGCGCTTCTGGCGCCGACGCGGCTCTATATAAAGAGCGGGCTGGAAGCGATCCGTGCCGGTGGCGTGAAAGGCTTTGCGCATATTACCGGCGGCGGCATCACCGAAAACCTGCCGCGCGTCCTGCCGGACGGGCTGGACGCCGACATCGATCTGGGTGCGTGGTCGCCGCCGCCGGTGTTCGGCTGGCTGGCAAAATCCGCAGGCATCGAAACCCGCGAAATGCTGCGCACTTTCAACTGCGGCCTGGGATTGATCGCGGTGGTGTCGGAGAAATGCTCCGGCCACGTCATCGATGCGTTCCAGGAATCCGGCGAACGCGCGGAACGCATCGGCGCGCTGGTCGCGGGCGATGGCGAGGGCAAAGTCCACTATCGCGGCGCGCTGAAACTGTGAGCCGCGTTCGCACGGCCGTTTTCATTTCCGGGCGCGGCAGCAATCTCTCAGCCCTGATCGACGCTGCGAAGGCGCCGGATTATCCCGCCGAAATCGCGCTGGTATTTTCCAACAAGGAAGATGCGTCAGGATTGGACGTCGCGCGCGCAGCGGACATTCCCACCAAAGCGATCTCGCACAAGTCCTTCGCCAGCCGTGAGGCATTCGATGCCGCCATCGACACCGTGCTGCGCGAGGCGAAAATCGGCCTCATCTGCGAAGCGGGCTTCATGCGCATCCATTCCGAATGGTTCGTGACGCGCTGGAAGGGCAGGATGATCAACATTCATCCGTCTCTGCTCCCCGCCTTCCCGGGAATCCGCGTGCACCAGCAGGCGCTGGACGCGGGCGTGAAGATTTCCGGCTGCACCGCGCACTTTATGATTCCGGAACTGGATAGCGGCCCGATCATCGCGCAGGCGGCCGTGCCGGTGCTTCCCGGCGACACGGCGGAAACGCTCGCCGCGCGCATTCTGGTCGAAGAACACAGGATTTATCCGCAGGCGCTTGCGCTGGTGGCGTCAGGAAAAGTGAAGCTGGAAAGCGGACGGGCGGTTTTCGCCTAACCCACCAGCTTCTCCGCGCCCAACTCCTTGCGCCAATGCCTATCGCGTTCCTTCAGAAGCACGTCGATCAGGAGTGCGTTCTCGTCCGTCACTTCTTCCACGATGTCGTAGGAGAATGCGGCTTCGCCATGTTCTTTCCACGCGGCCTGCAACGGCTTGTTGATGTGGTTGCCCATGCGAAGCTGGAACCACACGCCGTTCTGCTGCTTATCGAGATTGCGCGTGGCCGCGATCCAGCGCTGCCCGGTCGGCACGCAATGCACCGCGAAGATGCCGGCCTGTTGCTTGCGCTCGCGATATTCGCGCGCGATTTCTTTTTTGCGCGCGTTGTCCATCAGAAACCAAGCCCGGCGAGTTTCGCGGTGATATCCCACAGCCGCTTCGCGTCGGTGTCGTTCTGCGCTTCGCGCGACGGCGCCAGAAGACGGGACTTCGCGTAATAGCCGCCGCTGCGGCCTTCGACCTCCGGCGACGACGCCAGATAGATGATCGTCTGGGCGCCCTGCTCCGGCGTCAGCGCGAAGTTCTTCGCGATCTTGATGGCCAGCGCCATCAGACCGCCGGACTGGTCGCCGAAGCGCGTGCCGACGAAGCCCGGATGGAGGCAGTTCGCCGTAACACCGGTGCCGACCAGCCGCCGCGCCAACTCGCGCGTGAAAAGAATGTTCATCAGCTTGGAGCGGCCATAGACCGCGAAGCTGGAATAGCTTTTCTCCGACTGCAAATCCTCGAAATTGAGCTTGTTGCCTTTGTGGGCATCGGACGCAGTGGAAACGATGCGCGCGCCGGGCGTCGCCTTGAGGCGCTCCAGCAGCATGTTCGTCATCACGAAATAGGCCATGTGGTTGACCGCGAACGTCATCTCAAGCCCGTCGGCGCTCAACTGGAGCGAGCCGAACATCGCGCCCGCATTGTTGATCAGCACGTCGATCTGCGGCTCGCTGTCCGCGATCTCCTTGGAGACGCGCTTCATCTCCGAGATTTTGGAAAGATCCGCGTAGTGCACGGTATGATCGGTATGTCCCGCAATGGCGCGCAGATGTTTGCGCGTCGCATCCCCGCGCTCGCGGTCGCGCGCCACGAAGACGATGCGCGCGCCTTTTTGCGCCAGCCTGTCGGCCGCGACCTCACCGATACCGGACGTGGCGCCCGTGATAACAACGACTTTGTCTTTCATCGCAAAATCCATTGCTACGTTCGGGCGCCGGAGCCCTTACCCCACGATTTCGAGGTCGGCAAAGAAGAAACGAATTTCATGCGCCGCGGTTTCCGCGGCATCTGAGCCGTGGACCGAATTGGCTTCAATGCTCTCGGCGAAATCCTTGCGGATGGTTCCCGCGGCGGCCTTGGACGGGTCGGTCGCGCCCATGATCTCGCGATTCTTGGCGACGGCGTTCTCGCCTTCCAGAACCTGCACGACCACCGGGCCGCTGGTCATGAATTCGCACAGGCTTTTGAAGAATGGGCGCGCCTTGTGGACGTTGTAAAAGGCTTCGGCCTGCGCCGAGGAAAGTTGCATGCGCTTGGCGGCGATGACGCGAAGGCCGGCCTTCTCGAAC
>DATCFN010000406.1:0-8857 GCA_036509475.1 Rhizomicrobium sp.
TCGCGCGGCGGTCGATTTGCGCGAGCCGATAGTCGAGGTTTCGCTGCGACTGGTTCTCAGCAAAGATGACGCTAACGCTCGGCGGCACACCATCGCGCAAATCGATTGTGCCACCGGCCATGAGGGTCGCACGCGCCCGTAAGGTCCATTGCCCGAGTAACGGGCATCCATCTTTCCAGCGATGCGGCGTGTCCAACTGCTCATGGATCTGTGCGCTCGTCACAAGATCACCCCATTGCCAAGCCGGACGTGATCCCGTCAGAGTTTTCTCTCGGAAAATACGCTGCATAGGATCGGCAAAGATGCGAACACGCGAACCTCGCGCGAGGAGCGCCATGCTAAGACTGTGCTGATCGCCGCTGCAATCTTGATGCTCATCGCAGATGACAACTGGGTAGCGTTGGGCAAGCGAGGCGACGATCATCGGATGGCGATCAAGAAGTGTGGCAACCCTCCGCGCCACATCCGCATAGCCATAGCTGTTCTGACGCGCCCAGATAGCCGGATTGGCCGGAAGTCCGAGACCTGAGTGGTAAGCGGTCGCGATTTGCGAGACCAAGCCGTCGAGAGTGCGGATTTCGACCTGCCGTCCAGAACCGGCTGTCCGCGTGGCAAAAACCGAGCACGCGGCGTGCGTATGCGTGAGAATAAGGATGCGTTCTGAGCTCCCGCTCGCCATCTCCAGCGCATAGTCGGCACCTTGATGTGTCTTTCCACAGCCTGCGGGCGCTTCGATCGCCACCAAAGGCGCATCCGATCGCAACGCCGCGCGGACGGTGTCGTCGCTCACGGCAAGATATCGTCCGCAGGAGGAAGGCCCAGCGCCACGCGGACAGCATTGCAAAACGGCAGCAGCTGCGACTTCAGTTGCGGCCACGCACCCAGACTGATCACCTTGTCCGCCAGTTCGCGCCCGCCATCCAGCGATTTGAACCAGGCCGAGGCGTGTGATTTGTATTCGTTCTTTTCAGCTTCCTTCCCGGTCGGCACTACGCCCCGCGCCGCCTCGATGATAACGGCACGCAGGCTCTCGCCGGACGCAGCCTTAAGCGACGCGAAGTCTTTGTCATCGATTCCCAGGCGTAGCGCGAGGTGACGGCGGCGCGTGCCGGCCTTCACACCATCTGGATCGTCTATCAGCGCTTCCAATTCATCGTCCGGGATGGCCGCAATGACGTTGCTCTCCGTGCATTGCGCGGGCCAGCGAAACAGAAGCTTGTCGAGTTTGGTCCCAAGTCTCGCCCAGCGTTCGGGATGCTTGTTTTCGTCGTCGACAAAGCCGCCGAATGACAGACCGCCGGCTGCCAGAGCTTCCAGCAACCCAAGCGTTTTCTCGTGACCGCCACCGTCGGTAACGCGAATGCCGTGTTGCTCTAGACCGGTGCCAAATGCCCGTTCCAATAGGCGCGTGATGAAACCCACTTCCGTTATACCCTCGCCCGCGATAGCCAGGCGCGCGAGAAAGGCTTCTGGGTCGATCTTGCGATGACGCGCGATTTGTTCGGCATTGAGGGCACCGATCGCGCCGCTTCCATCCACGTACCAGATCGTGGCTTGCGACGATGCGGCGATCGCCGACGGGCTATGCGTAGTGACAAACGTCTGGGATCGACCGGCCTCCAGCTTTTCCATCAGCATGCGCTGGCGATAGGGCTCCAGGCCGCGCTCGACCTCATCGACGATGGTGATCGGCGCTTCACCTTGATTCCGCTCGGCGATTGCGAGGGCGGCAAGGCGTCGCGTTCCGGCGCCCCAGCTCGCAAGCGGTAATGTCGTGCCATCCCGTTTGGCAGTCAGACCGACGAGCGAGGCGATCGACGGCCCCTGACCGCCCGTGATCGCGAGATCGAGCCCATCCGGAAGACTGCGCGCCGCGAAGGCTTCGTCGAGATCTTCGAGTGCCTTCTTCCCCGCATCATTCAATTCGTTCCGGATATCGCTTTTGGCGAGTTCGCTCGCCATGCGCGAGCGAAGGCTTTTGTCTGTCAGCAGACGGTCCAAAGCCGATCCCTGCACCAGGCGCAGATCACGGTCGTTGCGATCATCACCGCTGAGCCGGACAAGTCCGATGGAACGCCGAAGTGCCACTGGAAAGCTGTCGAGGGAGCCGTCCGGCTGGACGATTTCATAGACTAGCTCCAAGTCTTCGGTTCCGCGCACGCGCAGCCGGTAAACCGGATCGCCAGCCGCAGCACCGCTGTCCTCGATATTAGGCACAGACGCATCCTTGCCATTCCAACCCCATGGCCACGATGGCTTAAAGAGTCCGCCAATGCCGCTGCCGGGCGAAAGCGACACAATCGCTTCGATGGCGAAGCCGGCGGCGATGTTGCGCGCGTGATAGTCTGTGTCGGAGAGACTGATGGAGTTGACCGGGCTGAAAAGCAGGGCAACCGCATCAAGCAGGGTCGTCTTGCCGACGTCACCGCCGCCGAGAATGATGTTCACGCTGCTTTCCGGGTACCAGGTGAGCGATTTGATTCCGCGAAAGCGCTCGATCGACAGACGGCGAATGGCAGGCGCTGCGGCGGGTGTCGCTGTCTCGCTCATGTCGTCCCTCTCCTGCGCAGTGCTTGTCTGTTGAGTTTGAGCATGATGCGCTTCACGAAGCCAAAACTCATTTGCCAAACGAGCTGAGCGTCCTTGCCGTCGAACTTCCAAATAGCGCCGCGGAAAGCGGATATATCTGGGGCTGCTTGTCGATGATGGGATGGAGGTGTCCGCAGAGCAGAACGAGATTGACCGGTGCGTTGCGCTCCCTTCTCCGTCAGACCAGGCTTGCCCCGCAGGCCACTATTGGCAACGGCGTAGATGTGGCAGATCTGCACGACGACCGCGGCGTCTGAAAGAGTCATTTCGGCAATATTGATTGGATTGGTGCAATTGGGCGCGGCGCACTGGTTGCCGCAGCTTCCGAACAGAAGCTTGGTCGTCTTGATAGAATATTGCCGTTTCGTCTTGGCCATGGGTGTTTGGGGAGCCGTTTTCGCGCAGGAATCCCAAGCAAACACTGGCGAATCGTGAGCGGACGCCAATTATAGCCGAATCGACTGCGGTTACGGCTGCTCGGTGGGCCAGATCCATTCAGACGTCAAAAAAGATGCTTGGCCTCGGCCAGCCCGTGCGGTCCGAAGTTCTATTTCACGCATCCAGTACCATATATATCGGCAACGGGAGATGCCGATGACCGCGGGTCAAACTGCGTTCCACACCGCGCTGGAGACAGTGTGCACGAAATATTTCGTGCAGGGTCAGCGTCCGCTTACGCCGCTGGAGATCGCGGAAGGTCCGGCAAAGATGCTGGAAGCGCAGCAAGCCTTGTTCGAGCAATTTCTGTTGTTCGACCGGTTAGCAATCCGCATCCGCGGCGAGAATGTGCCTTTCATCCTGCTGCTGCAGCTCTTCGGCGAACGCGGTATCGAGCAATTGCTCGACCAAGGTGCCCTCAGCTTTGTGCAGTGGAAGCCCACGATCCTGCACATGGTCACCGACATTCCCGGCATCGACGCGATCGCGTCGGGGAATATGAACTCTGCGGCGTATGACGACCCGGAGACGTCGGTCGATCTGTCCTTCAAGTGGATGACCAACCCACCCCGGACCGCCTATCGCAAATATCTGCGACGCAAGATCACGCCGCTCTATCAATTTCCCGATGCGACGCTACCCGGCCAGGTCGCGGTGCGTACAAAATCGGCATATCAATCCGGCAAGCTCACGCCGTTCGGCCTCACCCCGGACGAGCCTTATGACCGCTTGCCGCTCGCCAAGCGCAAACAGGTCAACGATTGCGGCAGCGAGATCCTGGATTACACCTACGCCCTTGATGCAGGGCTGACCTCTTACACCAGCCGCATGATGTTCACCCTGCTGGCGCAATCAATCGAAGCGCTGCGCGCGCAGTCCAACCCTGCTGACCGCTTCGGTGCGATCGCCAAACTGGAAAATTTGCCCGATCTGAAATCACTTTATCCCAAACTGCACAATCCGCTGGGCCAGGTCCCGGCGTTGCGCGCCAATCGCACCTCGAAGCGCTTCCGCCGTTGGCTCGCGGAAACGGACAAGAATGGCGCGGAATTGTCAGCCGCGTATCTCGCGGCGATTGCCGACGCCAAAGGACTGTTCGATACACCGGTCGCCAAGATCACCAAAGCGATCGCTTTGACCGGTATTGGCATGGGCCTTGGTGCGGCCGCTGGCGCCGCCGTCGATGGCATCGTCTCGGGCTCGCTCATCGGCGGTGCGCTCAGTCGGATCGCCGATCCGGCCGTGGATGTCGGACTGGATTTGCTCGACTCGTTCCTGCTTGAGGGCATCGTAAAAGGCTGGACGCCGCGCATGTTCTTCGATGATGTGCGCGCCTTGCCGCTTCGCGATCTGCGCGACCTCGAACTCGTTATGCACGCGAGTGACGCCGCCTAATAGATCAGGCGCTTGCGCACATTGGCATCGGTGTCATGCCACTGCGCTTCGTGGTCATAGCTCTTGGCCATCTCTTCCAGAAACTTCGCGGTGAAGGGATGGTGGAAGGCGACCGCGCTAGCCCATGCGCGATATTGCGCGGCCAGAGTGTGCTCGTCGGCGCCATCGCGGCTACGCCATTGCGCGCCCCGTGCATTGTGACGGCCGATATACATGCCTTCTGCCATGTCTTGCGAAGCAATGGCATCGAACACCTGGCGTACCGGTTCGGGTGGCCACACGCCATCGGCACCGCCCTGGCTGCGGCCCAGGATTTCGCCTATGACATGGTCGACGCTTTTGAGGCGGCCGAACTGCTCGCCCAGTGCGCGCATCGTATCGACCCAAGCTCGCAACTTGCCGGCGTCGATGGTGCCGTCTGGTTTCGTGCCGGGAATACGGCTGATGCGCCGCAAGATGTCGTAAGCGGTCATCACAGCGGAGCGGCGGCGTTCGTCATCACCCACGTTCCATTCCGGCGGATCGTCCTTGCCGTCCTTGCGCACATAGACGATGCCGATCAGTTGCATCAGAAGCTGCGGATCCTCGGCCACCGCTGCTTCCAACCCGCGCAGGCCATAGTCAGTGTGATCCAGCGCCGCGGCATACATGAATTCCAGCTGTACCAGTTCCATCTTGGGCAGATCGGGACGGGCGGCTAACACCTTGAACGCTTCGGCCACGTCATAGCCGCGCAACTGGAAATGTTCGGGCGGCTCGGCATCGGAGGTCGCCGTTTGGCGCAACAGCCGCACCAGACGCTGGGTATCGATCTTCTTGAAGCTCATATGCACGGTGGCGAAGGCGGCGCGCGGACGCTCGGCGTCCAACAGCTTGTCGATAAGTGTTTTGAATTCGTCTTCGTCCTGATCTTCCCAGCGCGCATACGTCTCGCGCCAATAGCGCGTCCGCCACGCTTCGGGCAGAAGCTCCAGCAAGTCCCAAGTGACTTTGCGGAATGGCGCGCATTTGAGGAGCCGAATCGCCTTGTCGGTTTCGCCGTCGTGCGCGTAGCGGCGCAGCAATTCGGTGACCAGCGGGATGCGTGCGTCCGCGCCGACGCCGCCGATGAACCCGGAAATCACATTGTCGATCTTGAGCTCGGACGGCGCCGCCGCTTGACTGGCGAGACGATTGAGGACCGTGACACGATCCGCAGGGCAGAGAATCTCCGCAAGCAACCAGCCGATAGTGCTGTCGGCGCCGCCGCGTTCGCTGAGCGCCATGACGCCATCATAGCCACGCGCCTGCCAGATGTCGGTGAGCGCAGCTTTGCGCAACGCTGCGATCCGCGCTTCACGCTTGCGATAGTCGAGATCTTCATCTTCGAGCTCGTCGGAGGATTCATCGACCCAGTGCGCGGCGAAGAGCCAAAGATGGCGCACGATGGGGTCTTGCGGTTCCAGTGCGGCATAGGCCGTGCGGGCACGGTCCTTGACGGCAGGCTTCACGCCACGGATGCGCGCGCGCCGCGTGAACGCGGTCTTGCGAATGCGTTCGCGCAAGACATGGCGTGCGGTGTCATCAATCTGCTTTTCCGACCACTCGGCGATCAGGGCCCACACACGGTCCTGATCCTCTTCGGGCATGAACTCCAGACGTTCGACAAGATCGCCCAGCGTGGTCGCGGTTTGTGCCGGCCACGCGAGCGCCAGCGCGCGGGCTTTGTCCGCGACAGCCCAGATTTCGCCATAGGTTTTGGCGGTCTGGCCGGCACCGGCGGCTTCGTTGCGCCAATGCGGCCTCGCCGCGTAATCACCGACCGCGTGGTGATGGCCGAACTGCTCGATGATCAGCCGCCAACCCACGTCGGGATAGCGGCGGCAGAGTTCTTCCATCGCGGCATTGCGCTGGTCGATGCTCGCGGCGGTCTGGGGCATCCAGTTGCGGTAGATGGATGCGAGGCTCGCGGCAGGTTTGCTGGCCCAATTGTCCTTGATCTCGACTTGGGCAAGCTTCGCAAGCACGAGCGAGACGCGCAACAACCGTTCCGGTTTCCAGGCCAGCGATTCCAGCGCCCACATTAAATCGCTGCGCGGGCAGCCGCCGAACATGGTGTCAGCAGGCGCCAGCAACGCATGCACCTGCGGCGCGGGCGTTTTCAAGTCCTGTTCGAGGATATCGAGGAAAACATCGGGTGCGGCTTCGGCGTAACGCTGCAGGTCGTTCTTCTGCGAGGCCCAAGTCTCGGCCTTAAGCGGCAAGAGCAATTTGCGGATGAGGGCATCGACGCGGGCACTGAGGTTCACGCCCAGACGTTCGCGAAACAAAGCATCGCCATGCACAGCGAGCAGCACCAAGGTATCGCACAAGCCGCGGCGCAGACCCGCCGAATGTTCGCGCGTCTTGCCGTAGATATTGGCAGCCCATTGCTTGTCCGCCGGCAATTCGAGGGCCGGATCGGATTCGGACAGAACGATCTCGGCGGCGAAGAAGAAATCGTCGAGTTCCCTGGCGGTGACGAAGGCGCGGGTCGCGAACAGCACGTCAATCTTGGACATGACGCCGCGATACTTCCCGATCGACCACACCGGCGCGTCGAGGACGACACGCAGCTTGGCGATGGCGCGCTCGACGTCCGCATATTCGTGGGTCGACAGAAGCCGGAGGATTTCCTGATCGGCCTTGGATTCGGAATCCCAGACCCCGACGAAGTTCATCGGGATGAGATCGCGCGCCAAGGCGGCATCGGCCGACCACGCCGGATTGTGGATGGCGGGAATGTCCGAGAGGCGGCGGCGCAGGATGGTGGGGGACGAAGCTGATTCGCGCGCATACCGGTCGCTGTCGCGTTCCGGCAATCCCATGTCCGCAATTGCCTCGCGGAAGGTTTGGTCGTCCACCAGATCGAGCGCGATATCCGGATCGCGCTCCAGATCGTTGCGACGGCGCACGATGACGATGTGGTGCGTGTTCTGCAAACCCGCCGAAGCGGCTTCGGTCTCCGGCGATGCGACCACGGCGACGAAGTCCGGCGTAATAGCCGTGACGCGCTTGAGCGCTTCGGGCGTCTTCAACACCAGCGCGCGATCGGCAAAGCCGCGCGTATCGTCTGCCAGCGCCTCCAGCGCGCAAGCCACAAACGCGAGCGCTTCGCCTTCGGAATCTGCGGTGATGACGAACGGCGTCGCCGGCTGGTTCTTGAGCCAGGCGAGAAACCGATCCTTGGTGCCGGCGACAGCGCTGCGGAAGAGGATCTTGCTGAGCGGCGGCTTGGTCGCTTGCGCCCATTCGCTCCAGAGCGTTTCCAGCGTTGCCACGCCGGGCGCGCCATTGCCAAGGCGCTCGGCGAACCACACTTGCGTCGCCACCGATTGTTCAAGCCACTGTTCCAGATCGCTGGCATCAAGCACGCGCACGTCTTTCCATTCGCCGGTTGCGCGCTTGGCGTCCGCCCATGCTTTTTTGCCGCGCCAGTTGTGCGGCGTAACGAATACGAAGGTCGTGTTCGCGCGCTCCGGGGCCGGAACGGAACCCGTGCGTGCGGCGTAGTCGTCATTGGCTTTGCGTTCGGGATCCTTGTTGCAGCCAAACTCCCATCCAGAAATCCCACGCGGAATCCAAGGTGTCGCTTCGTCGGCGACGAGCGTGCCGTCCCAACCCGGACGCTGTGCATTGTCGAAGGCGGGAAAATCGACGGTCGTGAGCGCAAGACCGGTGGCGTGGACCAGCCGGCGCAAGAGCACGGGCAATTCGGCGCGGGCTTTGATCTGTTCGGCCCATCCCGAAATTTGTCGCGCCTCGATTCCGAGAAAGCTCGCCACATAGGTGCGCACCGCAATCTCTTTGGCCTGTTCGCGGCTCACGGCTTCGTCATAGGCGGACTGCATAGCAAGAAGCTCCTGAGCATTGGCGCCGAAGGCTTTTTCGAACCGCAACGCCATCTCCGGCGTGAGCGCGGCGTTGCCATTCAACAGATTCGAGAGGGCCGGCCGTCCCACCCCTAAAAGTTCGGCGGCCTTGGCCAAAGCCAAGCCCTTCGGCAGAAACTGAGCCCGGATATGGGGACCAGGATGGGGGGCGGCAGCGATGTCGGCCATGGGTTAAATCTCTCTTGTATTGTATAACGATACACAATACAGTATTGAAAGTCAACAGCTTGTACAGTTGCATAAGCCCGTCGGAGGAACCCTTGGAAATCGGGAACCCAATGTTTGCACCGGCCTTCTCGCAAGGTCCGAAAAGCTTGCCTTTGCCTCAGATGATGCCTATTTTTGCCTCATCTGATGCGGAGATTTTCATGAGCTATCACGGCCTTGCTGTGGAGGATCTTCTGGGCGTCAAGCCCAAGAAGACGGAAAGCACTCTCACGCTGGCGCATTCGATTGAGAAAGGCCTGGCGGTTTCGGCGCTCGACGCCTTTGCCATCCACGTCTGCCCGAACAATGTGCGCGGA
>DATCFN010000407.1:0-8379 GCA_036509475.1 Rhizomicrobium sp.
TCCTGTTTCTGGTCGGCGTCTTCTTTCTGGTGCGTCAGGCGACGGGCCGCGGCCACATGCACTTCCTGCATCGTCACGATCATCATCACGGCGACGTGCACGATCACACACACGACCATGGCCACGACCACGATCATGAACATCACGAACATGCCGTGGCGTTCGTCGCGGAGGAGCACGACCTTCAAATACCCGGAAAGAGAACGTCGGACCGCGCCGCGATTGTGAGCCTTCTCGCCTTGCTGACATTCTCTCCCTGCGAGGGATTCCTGCCGATTTATGTCTCCGCTGTAAGGTTGGGTTGGGCCGGCTTCGCCTTGTCGAGCGTCGTGTTGGCCTTCGCGACCACCGCGGGAATGCTGACCTTCACGGCATTGACCCTTTCCGGCCTCAACCGAATCCGGGTCGAAGCCGTCGAGAAATATGAAAGCGGCATATTGGGACTGGTGCTTTGCGTGCTGGCCATTGTTATCGTGTTCGCGGAAGGCTGATCCGATGTCCTCGCATACACACGCGCACCACGATCACGACCATGGGCACCATCACCACGGTCATGGTCACAGCCATGCTCCCGCCGATTTCGGTTTTGCTTTCGGTGTCGGCATCACGCTGAACATCCTGTTCGTGATCGTCGGCGCGGCCTTCGGGTTGATCGGTCATTCGATGGCGTTGATCGCGGACGCCGGACACAATCTCAGCGACGTGCTTGGCCTTGTCATGGCATGGGTGGCCAGCGTGCTGGTGAAACGCGCGCCGTCACAGCGTTTCACTTACGGCATGCGCGGCTCGTCCATCCTTGCCGCCTTGTTCAACGCGGTGTTCCTGCTGGTGGCGACCGGCGCGATTGCGCTGGGCGCGGTGGAACGTTTTTTCCATCCCGAGCCCGTCGCCGGAAAACTTGTGATGATCGTGGCGGCCATCGGCATCGCCATCAATGCGTTCACGGCCCTGCTCTTTCTGCGCGGCCGCAAGGACGACATCAACATCCGCGGCGCTTTCCTGCACATGGCGGGTGACGCGGTGATTTCGGTCGGCGTCGTCGTCGCGGGATTCGTGATTTTGATGACGGGCTGGCACTGGGTCGATCCGGTGGTGAGCCTTGGCATCAGCGCCGTGATCGTGGCGGGCACATGGTCGCTGCTGCGCGATTCCCTCAGCATGACGTTGCAGGGCGTACCGCCGAATATCGACCTGGGCGCCGTGCGCGCCTTCCTGGAGAAATGCCCCGGCGTCTGCGCCATCCACGACCTGCATGTCTGGCCAATGAGCACGACCGAAACGGCACTGACCTGTCACATGGTGATGCTGGGCGGCCATCCCGGCGACGAAGCGCTTCATGTCATCGCGGACGAACTCAATCATCGCTTCCACATTCCGCACGCGACGATTCAGGTGGAAGTCACCGACGATGCCAACTGTCTGCTGGCCAAGGAGCACGCGGTGTAACACTTCTCACCTCTCCCTTGTGGGGAGGTCGAACAAATCCGAGAGCGGCAGCGAACGGACGCGAAGGATTTTTCGGGTGGGGGACCGCTATAACCGGCAAACACCGTCCCGCACCCGGATCGCTTCGCTCTCCGACCTCCCCACAAATGGGAGGTGGTAAAAAAATGGCCCGGTTCGCACCGGGCCATTTTCGTTTTCCGACAGAGTAAAACTCACTCTTCCGATTTCTTCGCCTTCTTGGCTTTCTTTTCCGGCTTGGCGTCCGCCGCTTCTTCGATTTTCTCGGCGGCTTCGTCCGGGTCCATGAACAGCGTTTCGCGGTCGACGTGTTTTTCGGTCACTTGCGCAAGTTCGGCGATGAAGTCCACGACCTTGTCTTCGAAGATCGGCGCGCGGATTTCGGCCATGGCCTGCGGGTTGGTCGAATAGAACTGGAACACCTGCTGCTCCTGGCCGGGGAACTGGCGCGCGCGCATCGCGATGGCGCGGTTGATCTCGTCAGGGGCAATCGACACGCCGTTCTGCTCGCCGAGGCGCGCCAGAACCAGACCGAGCCGCACGCGGCGTTCGGCGATGTCGTGATATTCCTTCTTCAGTTCGTCTTCGCTCTTGCCTTCGTCCTCGGCCGTCTTGCCTTCGCGTTCCAACTCGGCCTGAACGGCCTTCCAGATATTGTCGAATTCACCTTCCACCATCGTCGGCGGCAGCGGGAAGCTGTGCTCGGCATCCAACGCGTCGAGGATGCGGCGCTTCAGATGCAGGCGGCTGGCGCGGGCGAAGTCCAGCTTGATCTGGTCGCGCACGCGATCCTTCAGCGTGGCCAGCGAATCCAGACCCAGCTTTTTGGCAAGATCGTCGTTCACGTCCAGCGCTTCCGGCTTCTTCACGGCCTTCACGGTGACGATGAATACGGCGTCCTTGTCGGCCAGCTTGGCTTCCGGGTAATCGGCCGGGAATTTCACCTTCACATCGCGAACCTCGCCGGCCCTGGCGCCGACGAGCTGGTCCTCAAAGCCGGGAATGAACTGGTTCGAACCGAGCGTGAGGTTGAAGTCCTCCGCCTTGCCGCCGGGGAATTCCTCGCCGTCGACGCTGCCGACGAAGTCGATCACGACCTGATCGCTGTTCTCGGAGGCTTCGCCTTCGGCGCGGTCCGCGAAGGTGCGCGTCTGTTCGGCAAGCTTCATCACGGATTCATCGACTTCGGCATCGGTCACGTCGCTGACCAGCTTTTCGACCTTCAGCTTCGACACGTCGGACAGTTCGAAGTCCGGCATCAAATCCACCTTCACGGTGAATTCCAGATCGGCCTTGCCGTCGATGACCTGCTGCACATCGCCGGCCGGCTCAACGCGCGGCGGGAATGCCGGCTTGAGATTGTGGTCCTTGATGGCCTGCTGGCTGGATTCGTTGACGACCTGCTCGACGATCTCGCTCATCATCTGCTTGCCGAAGGTCTTCTTCAGATGCGAGATGGGCGCCTTGCCGGGACGGAACCCCTTGAGGTTCATGCGCGGCTTGATCTCGTCGATCTTCCCGCTCAGGCGCTTTTCCAGATCGTTCGCCGGAACGACGACTTTATATTCGCGGCGAAGTTCCTGATTGACCGTCTCTGTGATCTGCATGGTCGTCTCTGCTCTCTCTAAATCTTCAAAACAAAACTAGCTTGCCGGTCGTAGCGCGCGGCAATCAGCCCAGGCTTCGCCCCGCGGGGTACCCCGGGCAGTCTTCCCCACTTCGCAAGCGAAGGCTGGTGCGGACGAAGGGACTTGAACCCCCACGACTTGCGTCGCTGGAACCTAAATCCAGTGCGTCTACCAGTTCCGCCACGTCCGCTTTCGGCCTTCGGGACCGCCACCTTATTATAGGGGCGGCCCGCGAAGCGCGCCGCTATAGCAGGGGATTTTCGCCGGGGCTAGCCCGCCGCCCCAGCGGGGCGCAAGGTTTTGGCGGGCGCAGGAACGTGCTGGCGAAACAGGCGTTTCCTGCCAGCGACGTGCCGCAGCTTAACCAAAAGCCACGCTCAACCCTCGATAAGGATTCCGCCATGTCACAGCCCAACGCAGCCAAGTCCGGACATTTCAAGATCGGCGGCGACATTGCGGTGCATCGGCTTGGTTACGGCGCCATGCGCGTCACCGGCAAAGGCATCTGGGGCGAACCCAAGGACCGCGCAGAGTGCATCCGAACGCTTAAGCGCCTGCCCGAACTCGGCGTCAACTTCATCGACACAGCCGATTCCTATGGGCCGGACGTTTCCGAGAAACTGATCCACGAAGCGCTGCACCCCTACAAAGACATGCTGATCGCGACGAAGGGCGGCCTGGAACGTCCGGGGCCGGACAACTGGGTGCCGAACGGGCGTCCCGACTATCTCATCAAGGAAGCCCATAAGAGCTTGAAGCAGTTGGGCGTCGAACAGATCGGCCTGTGGCAGCTTCATCGCATCGATCCGAAAGTGCCGGCCGGCGAACAGTTCGGCGCGATTCAATCGATGCTGAAAGACGGCATCGTGCGCCATGCGGGCCTCAGTGAAGTTTCGGTCGCGCAGATCGAAGCGGCATCGAAAGTGTTCAAGGTCGCCACGGTGCAGAACCGCTACAACCTCGTGGACCGCGGTAGCGAAGACGTTCTGGATTATTGTGAAAAGCACGGCATCGGATTCATCCCGTGGTTTCCGTTGGCGGCCGGCGACCTCACGAAAGAAGGAACAGTCCTCGACCAGGTCGCGAAGAAGCACAAAGCGACGCCCAGTCAGATCGCCCTCGCCTGGGTGCTGAAGCGCAGCGCCGTGATGCTGCCCATCCCCGGCACATCGCAGGTCAAGCATCTCGAAGAGAATGTCGCGGCGGTGGACGTCGAACTTTCCGACAACGATTTCGCGGCGCTGGATAAAGCTGGCAAGGCGCAGGCAAGCAAGTAAAGTCGACGCCCTGCAGGAGGGCGTCATGGCTGAGACTGTTCTTGTTACTGGCGGTACGGGCTTTGTCGGCGGATGGTGCGTCGCGAAGTTGCTCAAGCGCGGCTACAGCGTACGCACGACCGTACGCAGTCTCGCCAAGGCGCCAGCGGTGAGCAGCGCCGTCATCACCGCCGACCCGGGCGACCGGCTTAGTTTCTTCCAGACCGATCTGAACAGCGACACCGGATGGGATGAAGCCGTCGCGGGATGTGATTACATTCTGCATGTCGCTTCACCACTCGGTCACACTGGCGGAGATGTGAACGCCTTGATCTCCGCGGCGCGTGACGGTGCATTGCGCGTGCTGCGCGCGGCGGTGAAAGCGGGCGTGAAGCGCGTTGTTCTCACCTCATCGGCCGCCGCGTCAGCGCCACTCGCAAGCGTCAAGGACGCGGTCAGCGACGAAACGCTGTGGACCGATCCGGACGGAAAAGGCCTGACACCTTATCGCCGCTCCAAAGTCATCGCCGAAAAAGCCGCGTGGGATTTCATCAACACAAGTGGCGGAAAGACCGAACTCGTCACCATCCTGCCGACCGGGATCTTCGGCCCCGTGCTGACGACGGACGGCCTGGGCTCGGTGCAGATCGTGCAACGGCTGATGCAAGGCGCGCTGCCCGGCATGCCGCATTTCGGCATGAACGTGGTGGATGTGCGCGATGTCGCCGATGCGCATATCCGCGCGATGACGATGTCTGAGGCCGCGGGCCAGCGCTTCATCGCCGGCAGCGGCTGGCTCTGGATGGATGATATCGGCCGCATCCTGCGCGAGACGTTCGGCGACCGCGCGAAGAAAGTGCCGGTGCGTCGCTTGCCGAGCTTCGTGCTGCGCCTGCTATCGCTGTTCCGGCCCGAGTTGAAGGACGTAACCGTGATGCTGGACCGCAAACATGATGTGACGTCGGCAAAAGCCCAGCGGGTGCTGGGCTGGACGCCGCGCCCGCCTGAAACGGCGATTGTGGATTGCGCCGATAGTCTGATTGCAAAGAACGCCGTCTAGATCATATCGCGGAAAAAAAGTCCGACATCCCAGAACTTTCCG
The DNA here is from genome assembly GCA_036509475.1 of Rhizomicrobium sp. GTDB lineage: Bacteria > Pseudomonadota > Alphaproteobacteria > Micropepsales > Micropepsaceae > Rhizomicrobium. The sequence goes on from DATCFN010000407.1 coordinate 5,451, forward strand.
AACTTGCGGCCGACTTCTTTGTAAGTGCCGATATGACGAAAACCCATCGCCGCGTGGAGGCCGACGGACGCGGCATTCGGCAAGGTGATGCCGCCAAAAGCACGGTGGATGTCCTCGCCTTTGAGCGCCTCGAACAGCGTTGTGTAGAGCTTTCGCCCGATGCCCTGCCCGCCGCGATCCGAAGCACAATAGATGCTGGTCTCGATGGTCGTGCTGTAGGCCGCCTTTTCCTTGAATTGCGTCGAGCACGCGTACCCCACCACCGCGCCGCCATCGTCCGCCACGAAGCACTGATATTTGCCGCGGGGTGAAAACTGCGCGAACCATTCCGCGCGTTGCTCCAGCGTGCGCGGCTCGACATCGAAATTGATCGGCGTCGTGACGGTGTAGTGATTGTAGATGGCAAGAAGCGCGGGAAGATCGCCTGGCTCAGCGGCGCGAATGAGAATGTCGCTCATCAAGCTCGTCTTTCAGGGCGGAGAGCGAGTCCGGCAGCAGCTCCGGCAAATCCTCCGCGATCAGTCCTGGCCCGAACCGGTACGCCGCTTCCCCATGCAGCCACGCTGCCGCGGCCGCCGCTTTATAGGGATCGAGTCCCTGCGCCATCAGACCACCGATAATACCGGCCAGAACATCGCCCGAACCAGCGGTCGCCAATGTTGCCGGCGCATGGCTGTTGACGATGGCGCGGCCGTCCAGCGCGGCGATCACCGTGTCGGGGCCTTTGAGCAGCACGATGCATTTGGCCGTTGTGGCGGCTTCGCGCGCCGCATCAATGCGCGACGGCGATTTTTTGAGCAAGCCGGGGAATATGCGATCGAACTCGCCATCATGCGGCGTCAGCACGCAATTCTCCCGCAACTGTTTGAACAGTGCCGAAGGATCGTCCCGGAACGACGTCAGCGCATCGGCGTCGAGAACCACGCACGCTTTCGTCGCCAGCACAGCGGCGACCATGTCTTTGGTTTGCTGGCCGACACCGACGCCCGGTCCGATGACCACACTGTTGAACCGCACATCTTTCAGCAGATCGGCCAATCCATCCGCGCCGGTGAACGGTTTGACCATGATGGCCGTGAGCTGCGCGGCGTTCACGGCAACCGCTTCCTGCGGGCTGGCGACACTCACCAATCCTGCGCCGACGCGCAGCGCCCCGCGCGCCGCCAATCGTGCGGCCCCGGTCTGATGCGCCGGGCCGCTGACCACCACGCAATGGCCGCGCGCATATTTGTACGCCAGCGGATCGGGCCACGGATAATCCGCGCCCCACAAAGCGGGGACGTTCTCGAACAGGTTCGGATGGATCGACGCAATCGCCGCTTCGGGAATGTCGATGGCTGCGACGGCAACCTCGCCGCAGAATTTCCGCCCCGGCATCAGCACATGGGCGGGCTTCTTGCGAAAGAACGTCACCGTCAGGTCAGCGTGGATACAGTCACCTTCAATGACATTGCCGCTGTCGCCCGCAAGGCCGCTGGGCACATCGACGGCAACGACCGGAATGGGAGATTTGTTGAGGACCGCCGCGAGATCGGCCGCCGCGCCGGACAAAGGACGCGACAGACCTGCTCCGAACAGCGCATCCACGATCAGGGTCACATCGTCGAACACGACAGACGACAAAGGTTCGTCGCTGCCGCTCCAGCGCCGCGCCATGACGGCGGCATCGCCTTTTAACTCGTCGCGGCGGCCGAGCAGCGCCAGCCGCACATCCCAGCCGCGTTCGCGCAGCAGCCGCGCGACCACGAAGCCGTCGCCGCCATTGTTTCCAGGCCCGCACAACACGGCGACGGTCTGCGGCGCCCACCGCGCCTCAATGGCATCGGCGACCGCGCGGCCGGCGTTCTCCATCAGGGTGAGCGTGGCAATGCCGTGCGCCGCAGCGAACGCATCCGTGTCATAGCTCTGCGCAACGGTGAGAATTTCAGAAGTCATCGCACCCGATAGTGATAGCGGTAAAGTTCCCGCGAGAAGCCCATGCTTTCATACAGAGTAACCGCTGGCGTGTTCGCTGCAACAACCTGAAGGCAGGCGCCGGTCGCGCCTTTGTTCCGCGACAGCGCAGCAGCGCCGACAGCGTAGCACGCGACAGGCCCGAACGACGCAGCGCCGGATCGGTCGCCACCCATTGCAGGATGACGACCCGGTCATGCACCGCGCCATAGGCAACCGATACGATCCTGCCGCGGCCATCGTGCGCCGCGGCGAATGCGATGGGCAACGCAACAAGATCGAGCAGCCGGTTGCGCGCGGTGTCGCGGGCGCCTCCGACGAACCGCGCATGCGCGTCCAGCCATTCTTCACCGGGATGGCCTTCCTGAATTGCGATGTGGAACCGGTCATCCGGCAAGGACGGCGGCGTGGCGGCGAAATCCATGAACAGCGTGCGCGTATCGTCCTCCGCGCGGAAACCCTGCGCATCGAGCAATTGTTCCAAAGCGGGATCGTCGGTGGACCGGATTCGGAAATAGAGCGGCTGGCCGTGCGCGCGATAGACGCGTTCGCAATAGCCAATCTTATCCTCCATCGCCGTGCGCCCCGGACCGATCACGTTCACCGAATTGGTGCGGCGTGTCTGGCCTTCGGCAAGGCGGATCAGCCAGCCGTCGTAAAAGATTTCCTTCAGCGCGGGCCATGCGTTGAGGCACGCCTCCTCGACACAGGCACTCAAGCGGTCCATCTGCATGCCGTCCTCCTGTTGCGCCGGACAGCGATGGGCCCCAAAAGCAAAATCCCCGCACGATCCGGCGGGGCTTCGAGAAACTCGCGTTGATACGCGCGCCTACGCACCCCTTTGGGAGGAGCGGCGACGTCGCGACGTGGCGGTTTCAAAAATCATGGCGCGCACCATACGCAAGGCTGCGCCGATGGCAAGAGTTCAGATGACTTCAAAAGCGAACAGAAGAGTGATGATCGTGAGCGCCGCCAG